>DAMDNS010000439.1:0-2910 GCA_032083605.1 Ureibacillus sp. | reverse complement strand
CCCTCAAGACGAGATCTCAAAGATTTCGTCTTTTAATTTTTCCAGATTCTATTAATTGTCGATACAAAAAAAGGAAAAACAAGCATAATAATAATTAATTAATAAACCGTATGCGATTTTTAAAAGGGGGATCTAAATGCAAGAAACCGTTACGATTAAGAATGTTAGTAAAAGCTTTGGTAACAAAGTTGTATTAGCAAACATCAATTTTAAAATGGAAGAAGGTAAAATTTACGGATTTATAGGCCCTTCTGGAGCAGGTAAAACAACTTTAGTTAAGATGATTGTTGGGATGGATACTCCAGATGATGGGGAGGTTACTGTTCTAGATGTAAAAATGCCCAATTTGAAATTGTTGCAGGAAATCGGTTATATGGCACAGTCGGATGCCCTATATACCGAGTTGACCGGGAAGGAAAACCTTGTATTTTTTGCATCACTTTATAAACTGAAAAAAACCGAAAAACAGCACCGAATAAACTATGTCGCAAGATTGGTTAAGCTAACAGATGATCTTTCCAAAAAAGTAGGAGCATACTCCGGAGGAATGAAACGCAGACTATCGCTTGCCATTTCATTATTACAAAATCCTAAAATCTTAATCTTAGATGAACCAACCGTTGGAATTGATCCTGAATTGAGGCTAAATATTTGGAATGAGCTATTAAGGCTGAAAGAAGAAGGAAAAACCATTATTGTTACAACACATGTTATGGAGGAAGCTGAAAAATGTGATGATATCGCAATGGTTAGAGATGGGGCACTTATTGCTAGCGGTAGTCCTAAAGCTTTGAAGGAACAGTATCATGCGAATAATTTTGATGAAGTGTTTTTATATGCCGGGAGGAAAACTCGATGAGAACCTTTGCAGTAATCAAAAGGATTTTCCAGCAAATGATAAGGGATAAAAGAACGATGGCTTTATTATTCCTAGCCCCATTACTAATTTTAACCCTTATGAATCTAGTTTTTAACGGAAATACAGCTGCCCCACTAGTAGGTGTTGAAAATGCTAATCAAGAAATGATAAAGCAACTTGAAAAATCAGATCTAGTAATTAAGGAATTTGAAAATGTTTCTGATGAAGAAAATTTTATTAAAAAGCAAAAATTAGATGCATTTTTAAAAGTAGCTCCCGATAAAGCATCATTGATATTACTAAATGATGACCCCACTCTAGCAAAGGGTTTAGAAATGAAAATCAAACAAATTATTGGTGCTAATCTTCAGGCTCAGACAATGCAAAATAGTGAAATACAAATGATCTTCCCGCCTCAGGAGTCCATCAAAACCCACTTTGTATACGGAAATGAAAATACAGATTACTTTGATGTTCTGAGTCCGATACTCATTGGTTTTTTTGTATTCTTTTTCGTTCTTTTAATTTCTGGCATTGGATTGTTAAAAGAAAGAACGACAGGTACATTAGAACGCTTGATGGCTACCCCTATAAAAAGAGGAGAAATCGTTGCAGCCTACTTAATAGAATTCGGTGTATTCGCAGTTGTCCAGACAATTATCGTTGTTTTGTATGCGGTGAATGTATTGGATATTGTATTGGTCGGTTAATATGGAATGTGATAGCAATCAATTTATTACTTGCTCTGGTGGCATTATCTCTCGGTATATTACTATCGTCATTTGCAGCATCCGAATTTCAAATGGTTCAGTTTATTCCGATCGTGATCATCCCACAAGTCTTCTTTTCTGGAATCTTCCCACTTGAAGGTATGGCTGATTGGTTACAAGTAATCTCCAAAATAATGCCACTATATTATGCAGCAGATGCTTTAAAAGGGGTAATGTACAAGGGCTTGGCATTTTCCGAAATACTCAATAATTTATATATATTAGCAGCTTTTGCCGTGGTATTTATTACTCTGAATTTATTTGCTCTTAAGAAATACCGAAAGCTGTAAATCATAGTAGAGGTTGTGAAAAATTATGGGAGCTTTTTCGAAAAGAAAGAGCCCCTTATAATTTATTCAAATGTTAAATTAATAGGCTCTTCAGGTAACAACTCTTGGTCGAGGTGATTGGTTGTAGGCGTATTTTCATCCACTACCGAAAACTGAAAATTATCTGCCCAAACTTTACCTTTTCCAATTAATAAAACCCCAAAATGAATGGAAGTACTTTCTTCTGGCACATCTAAGATAATCGAATAATGATTCCAATCGGTTGAACCAGTTACGGATCGATTGTGCATATTATCAAAGGCAAGCGTATCACCTGAAGCATTATCAATTCTCATCCATGCACCGGCTTTTGTTGCATCCTCTGTTTTAAGGAAGCAGGATAATTTTATCCTTTTGCCGCGATAATTTTTCGCTTGAAATCCTTGCATCATTGTTGCGAATTGTTGTGCATTCACTTTTTTGGCCGAATATAATACACCGGATTTTGAACCAGTGTGAAAGACCATTGGATCGACTTGTATTTCATAGTTCTCTGGATTACTCCCACTTAAAGTCCAACCTTTGATTTCTTCTTTTGTAACCATTTCTTTTTCCTCCTTCATCATCTGAATCTCTCTCATCATTTTTCGATATTGACCCGGTGGCAGAGCATAGACTTCTTTAAATGCGCGGGAGAAGGCTTCTTGAGATTGAAAGTGTAATGAAAATGCAATTGCAATAAGCGTTTTGTTTGTGTGAATGAGTAGTGAAGCGGCTTTTGCTAACCGTCTTACTCGAACATATTCGCCTATAGTTAAACCGGTTTCTTTTTTGAAAATCCTCAACAAATGATACTTCGAATATCCGACAGCTTTCGGCAGGCCATCTAAATTACTTAACAAATGATTTTCAATAAATGATATTGCTTGCTGAGTTATATGGCTATAATTCATTCATTTCACCTCACTTCTGTCTTAACTATAACCGATTTGAAAATTGAATATTTGATCTA
>DAMDNS010000438.1:0-2926 GCA_032083605.1 Ureibacillus sp. | reverse complement strand
GCTTAGTTATTGCCTGATGATGAGAGTCATAAGAAGCATCGCTCAAATTCTAATACTCTATGTTTTTTACTATATCGGGGTTTTTATTGTCGAAATGACTGGACTGCCTCTACCAGCTAGTATTTTAGGTTTAGTACTACTAGCTTTCTGTCTGCATATGAAATGGGTGAAGGCGGAATATATTCGGGAGGGTGCCGGGTTTTTAATTGCTTTTATGACCCTATTTTTTATTCCACCGATTGTCGGGATTATTGATTACCCTCAATTATTATCAGTCGAAGGAGTTCTTCTTTTAGGGACAGTGTTCGTGAGTACATTATTTGCCATCCTAATCTCGAGTAAACTGAGTGAAATGATTGAGAAAAAAGAATTAGAGCTGATCGAGAAGAAAGAATTTAAAATAGCAATAAGCAAGGAACAAGAAATGGTTAAGCAACCTCACACTGAAGAGGAACCTTCGAAGGTTGAAAATCAACCCGTTGCTGTTTCTTTAGATAAAAGCGATTTTCAGCCTAATGCAATCGAAAAGGAGGATGAGGCACTTGAAGGCAATCATCTTCATCGTTAGTACGGTGGTTTTATTTATCATCATGTATAAGCTGCATCGCAGGTATCCTTATCCATTTTTATTGCCAATATTAACGACAACGGTTGTTTTAGTTGCAGCTTTATTAGTATTTCATATTCCATTTTCAGATTATATGGAGGGTGGAAAGTATATCCAGCATTTGCTTGGACCAGCAGTAGTTGCCTTGGCCTATCCATTATATAATCAAAGACAGTTGATCATGAAGTTCAAATATACAATTCTATCAGGTATTTTAATAGCGATGATTAGTGGATTAATCAGTGTATTTGCCATGTTAAAGCTATTTAAGATGGACACTGACTTAATCTTGACCTCACTGCCAAAATCCCTTACAACACCTGTTGCGATGCAGGTGAGTGAAACAATAGGCGGAATCGCGCCATTAACTGCTGTATTTGTAATGATTGCTGGTTTCACGGGTGCATTATTTGGCCCGGCTGTCTATAAATATTCAAAAGTGACTTCATCAATTGGTCGCGGGATTTCAATGGGAAGCGCCAGCCACGGTGTAGGGATTACAAAATTGAAGGATTACGGAGAAGAGGATCTGTCCATTGGCTCATTATCGATGGGATTAAGTGCGGTAATCGGTGCTGTGATTTGTCCAATTTTTGTATTTCTTTTCATCTAACCATTGATCTTGTAAAAATCCAAAGAATTATCCAAAGAATTAAATAGAAATAGATAAGAAAAACACGATTCTCGCAAAATATTGTCGAAGAATCGTGTTTTTTATTGGCGGATAAACGCACGTTTTATACTTTCATATCCGCATAAGTGCAACTAAGGCTAATCGCTGAAAGACGGAGCAACCAGCCAAGTTTTCTAATAGAGAACTATCATCATTAGATAATCGGCATACGTTCTTTAATTACGCGAATTGTTTTAAGCGATAAATCTTCCGGACCTTGAACTGGTAATCCAGCTTCAATATTCATCTTAATATATTCGATATTATCCTCGGTAATTATTTCCCCGGGAATGAAAATTGGGATACCCGGAGGATAAACCATGATAAATTCTGCGCAGATATACCCAACTGATTTTTCTATAGGCATGACTTCTGTACTAGCGTAGAAAGCATCCCGAGGTGTCATAGCCAAAGCCGGGATATCCGGTACATTGACAATTGTCTCTTTTTGAATCGCCTCTGATTCGAAAGTTTGCGACATTCTTTGCAATGCATTCACTAGTAAGTTGATTTCCTTTTTTGTATCTCCCAATGTAATTAGACAAAGGATATTGTAAAGGTCCGATAATTCAACTTCGATATTGGCATTATAGCGTAACCATTCCTCAGCTTGATGACCAGTAATCCCTAAATCTTTTACACTAATCAGAATTTTTGTAGGATCCATGTCATATGTTGCAGATGAGTGAAGTATTTCTCTCCCTGCTACTTTTAAATGAGGAATATTATTAATGCGCTTTCTTGCATCCTTGGCAAGACGAATCGCATCATCGATTAAATCATATCCATGAACTGCTAATTGACGTCTAGCACAGTCTAAAGAAGCAAGAAGTGGATATGAAGTTGAAGTTGTAGTTAACATCGAAAGTACAGATTGAACTCTATTGACAGTAACCATGCCTTCTCGAACGTTTAGAACAGAACTTCCTGTTAGTGAACCACCGAGTTTATGAACACTTGTTGCAGCCATATCAGCTCCTGCTTGCATAGCTGATAATGGTAGCTCATCGTGAAATTTAATGTGTACACCATGTGCTTCATCTACAATAACAGGTATGTTATGAGCATGAACAATATCAACAATACGTTTTAAATCCGTTGCAAACCCGAAATAAGTAGGGTTAATGACAAGCATCGCCTTTGCATCCGGATATGTTTTTAAGGCTTTTTCTACAGATTCTGCAGAAATACCGTGGGCAATTCCATATTCTTCATCAACTTCAGGATGGATAAAAATAGGAATGGCACCAGATAGAACAATTGCAGACATTGTTGATTTATGAACATTCCGTGGTACCAATATTTTATCACCTGGACCAACGACGGATAAAATCATCGTCATGATGGCGCCACTAGTACCTTGAACGGAAAAGAATGTATGATCAGCACCAAAGGCTTCAGCTGCTAAGCTTTGTGCTTCTTTAATCGCGCCTTTTGGTGAATGTAAGTCATCTAGTGGAGCAATATTGATTAAATCAATTGATAAAACGTTGTCGCCGACGAACTCACGAAAAGCAGGGTCCATTCCTTGACCTTTTTTATGTCCGGGAATATGAAATTGGATTGGATGTCTATTTCGATGCTTGAGTAATACGTCGAACAATGGAGTCTCTAACTGTGACAACGCAGGTACCACCTCGCTTTAT
>DAMDNS010000437.1:0-2929 GCA_032083605.1 Ureibacillus sp. | reverse complement strand
AAGGAAGTACGTTGCCGCGCAATGGGGCATGATGAATGCTGCTATGAAATGCGTTTGGAAGAAGAATGGCAGGACGATCCTGAAATGCTTGAGGAAATGAATCTCTATAAGGAAAGCAGCTTCATTGAGGAATTAAATTTCACCTATGAGCAATTGCTGGAGCAAAAGAATTATATTGAAAAAGTTTCTACCTTCCATGACACATTGACGACTAAGTTATCAGAGGGACAATCCATTGAAGAGATCATTCGTACTGTTTCTCAAACACTGGAAATTCCTGTAACGATTGAGGATCTAAATTTCCAGGCAAGGCTATATGTAGGAATTGAGCAAGATACGTATGAAGAGCTGAATACAGATTTCTTGAATTTTATCACAAGAACGAGAAGTGGAAAAATTCAATCTGCTGCCTATGATAAAGCCTTCATTATACGTGGTAAATTGCATAACCGTCTGGTGACGCCAATTCTCGTACAAAATGAAACGATCGGCTATATGACCTTTATTTATGCCGATAAATTAATAAAGCTTGAGAAGGATATGATGTTTTTACAACGAGCTGCTAGTGCTGCTGCCCTCTATTTTTTAACTGAAAAGGCAAGTATTAAAGGCGTAGAAAACATTAAAGGCTATTTTCTCGAGCAACTTCTGTTAAAGCAATATTCATCCGAATCCAGTGTGATTTATAGAGGATATTATATGGGGATTGACTTAAAGGAGCCATTTTACATTGCCACATTGCATTTTTCGTCCGAGCACAGAGATACAACCAATATCGAATTCCATGATCAAGTGATTCAATCTATTACAAGATACTTGGATATGCAAAGCTATCAGATATTAATTACCCAGTTCGAAAAACAGATTGTGATGCTGCTGCCAAAAGTAAATGATCTGAATTTTAAACTGGAAAATATTCTAAATCACTTAAATAATCAGTTCCGGCTTACAAATTTCCGCATAGGACTGAGCAATGAAAGTGAATCAATCGACAACATTACCGAGAGTCTTGAAGAATCTCATATCGTACTGCGAATCAATAGCCAGGATCCGATTGTGTTCTTCGAAAATGCCAATATAATCGGCACTTTAATCAATTCAAAAAACATGTCAACCATTCGTCGTAAAGCACAAAAGGAATTACAGCCAATCCTGCAGCTAAAAGAAGCAAAGAGGGACGAGTTATTAAAAACCATGTATGTGTTTTTGATGAATGGCGGAAATCTCCAGCAATCCATTAGCGACCTTTCCTTATCAATGAGCGGCTTGATGTATCGAATCTCGAAGATAGAAAAATTGTTGAGTAAAGAATTGCGCAATCCAATTGCTGCCTATGAATTATTGCTTATGCTGGATGCTTTGAAAATTTTGGGAGATATCGATGTTTCGTAGCAGTAAACGGCACTCTAATCGAATCAGTAAAAAGCTATTGAATCAGGAGTATTTTATCGGGAGCAATCCTTTGGATAAAATGCTCTTTTTTATTTAACTTTAGTAAGTAAAACGCTTTCAGCAAAATAAAATCCAATAAAATTTATCGAAAAACGGCTTTATTCTTGAAAGGTTTTTCACCTTACATTTCCTAGAAAAAATCTATAAATTTATAGTTAAGTAATTCATATTTTTTCAGAGGGGTGTAGCAAATGGGTCAAGTTTTAAATAAAGAGAATCCAGTGGAAATAGCAAAATCACTTGTTACGAAACTGCAGGAACGTGCGCAGGAAACAGAGGATATGAGAAGAATTCCTGAAGAAACGATAAAAGAACTTAAAGAGGGCGGCTTATTTACGATGCTTCGTCCGAAAAGATATGGGGGTCAAGAGCTTAATCTGCGAACTTATAGTGAAGCAGTAGTAGAAATTTCTCGAGGCTGTGCTTCCACAGGCTGGATTGTTGCGCTTTGTGCGATTCGTGAATTAATGGTGGCAGAATCCTTCTCAGAGAAAGCACATGATGAAATCTTTGGACAAAATCCAGAGGACGTAATTATTTGCGGGTGTATATGAACCTCGTAAATGTGTCGTGAAGAAAGTAGAAGGCGGCTATTTAATCGAGGAAGGCTTCTGGATGTTCTGTTCAGGTTCCTTACATGCAACTTGGGGCTACTTCGGTTTCCCAATTTATAACGAAGACGGTGTGATGATCGATCAGAAGCTGATGACGGTGCCATTTAAAGAGCAGGAAATTAATGACGACTGGCATACTTTAGGGCTAAGAGGAACTGGGAGCAATAGTGTAAGCATGACGAATGTATTTGTTCCGGATCATCGTGTTACTTCATTTTCTGAAGCATTGAATGGAAACTTTGAATCAGCTCATTTACGGGATATTCCACTGTATCATTCAGCATTATTCCCAGGGTTAATCTTGTCTCTTGGATTACCGGGTTTAGGGGTTCTTAAGAATGCATTGGACAGCTTTAAGGAAGCCCTGCCATTTAGAAGAGCAGCTCACATGGGTGTTGAATTTGTTAAAGATGCAGCTAGTACACATGCAGTTATTGCAGAAGCAACTTTAAAAGTTGAAACAGCTGAGTATTACTTCTACCGTTTAGCAGATGAAATCGATGCTTGGGCGAACGAGAAAAAATACATGGAACGTGAAGCTCGTGTTAAAGCGCTCGCAGATATTGGCTATGCTAACAAACCATTAAAAGAAGCCCTTGATTTATTGCTTGCTGGCAGTGCAAGTACAATACAGGAGAAGGCATTCAAATGGCACTTAATATTGGTGCGTTGCCTGCCGGAAACTGGTCGCAAGCTCATTCTGTAACAGGCGATCGCTATTTACCTGACTTTGAAGAAGGCTTCCAAAAGCTGAGCTATCCTTTTGGGATACTTGTCAATGCAGAGGGCAAACGCTTTGTCGATGAAGGAGCCGACTTTAGAAACTATACCTATGCACAATATGGAAAAATGATTTTGGAACA
>DAMDNS010000436.1:0-2930 GCA_032083605.1 Ureibacillus sp. | reverse complement strand
GTACGAACTCCCGAACAGCTGAAAAGAATGAATTCGAAATTCGGAATATTTAATAAGGTGCTAACTGGATATGTTTTTCCGAAGTTTTCTCAAAAGAATGCAAGAGAGTTTTTAGAGATTATAGATGACATCAATACCGAGGATACGGTGCTCTATGCGATGCCAATTCTAGAATCCACGGAATTTATCTATAAAGAAAATCGTTTGGATTCATTGATAAAAACGAAGGAAATTATAGATGAATATAGCAAGTATATATTAAATATTCGTGTAGGATGTACTGATTTTTGCGGGCTATATGGAATCAGAAGAAATGTAGATACGACAATCTATGATGTGTCCGTTATTAGAGATTGTTTAGCCAATATTTTAAATGTATTTAATAGACAGAATGATGGCTATGTGATTTCCGGTCCGGTCTGGGAGTACTTTTCAAAGGAAGAACGAATTTTAAAGCCCCAGCTCCGTGTAAGTCCATTTGAATACAGACATGGAAACACAGGTATCAAGAAACGTAAGGAACTATTAAACGAATTTCTGGATGGACTGATCAATGAAGTCATTTTAGACAAATTAAATGGCATTGTTGGTAAGACAATTATACATCCAACGCATATTAAACCTGTGCATGCTTTATATACAGTGACACACGAAGAGTACATGGATGCGCTGAGCATTATTAATAATGCGGAAGGAAATGTTGGCGTTCTAAAAAGCCAGTACCAAAACAAGATGAATGAAGTGAAGCCCCATTATTATTGGGCAAAACGGATTTTACTAAGAGCAAAAGCGTTTGGTGTTTACAATGAGCATCAGGATTATACAAGTCTGCTTATAGAAGATGTGAAAATTAATAGATAAGGAGAGATGACTCTGAAACCTGTTGAAACGAAAGAAGTCTATCATGTATTAAATGATCTAACTGTTGAAGTGGAAGTGATGAATAATCCTTATGATTTCCAGCTGGGACAGTTATTTCAAATGGCAGCAAGAATCAATAAGAACAGAAGCTTCTTATTTGTGAGCAAGGTTTTAGGAAAACATCTTGCCGTCAATCCTAAAATACCATTGTTGGTTGGTAGTTTACTGGCAATGCGCTATTTGGAAGTAGTTCATGGCATCCGTGATCCGCGTTCTCAACAAATCGCGGAAGCCATACAAAAAAATCAAGGAATGGATGCGGTTTGGTGCTCTCTTCAAAAAGCGCCAATCGAGCTTCCGAAGTCTGCAACTTTTATTGGCTTTGCAGAAACTGCTACAGCATTGGGGCATGCAGTATTTAGCACGTTCAAGAATAATGCAAAATATATCCATACAACAAGGGAACAGATTGATAACCTGACTTCGATTATTAACTTTGAGGAAGAGCATTCCCATGCAACAAGTCATCGGGTTTATGCCCTAGATTCGGAATTCTTCCAAGATAGCAGTGAAGTAGTGCTTGTGGATGACGAAGTGACAACCGGGAAAACGGCTATCAACATTATTCGGACAATAAAAGAAACGTATCCGTTCAAAAACGAGTTTACCATCATTTCGATATTAGACTGGCGAACACCGGAATATCGTCAGCGTTACCATCAACTAGAAAGCGAACTGAACATTAAAATTCATACTGTCTCATTAATAGATGGGGTTGTTACGATTGACGGATCGCCTTGCATTGAAGAATATGAAGTAGTAGCAGCTGGCACATTCCAGCCAGAAGTGTCATACTTACCCGTTTCACATCTTTTATCATCTGAAAGCCTTCAACAAAGCTCTTCCACAAGTGTCAATGGCATTCCGAACAAATCCAATTATCTGCAAATGACAGGCAGGTTCGGCCTTTGCATCGAAACGGAGAAAGAGTTTTCAAATCAAATCCAAAAAGTAGCGGACTTCGTAAATGAACATAGACGTAGTCGCGCGGGAAAAGTCTTAGTCATCGGTACAGGTGAATTTATGTATGTACCTATGCAAATAGCTTCCCATATGGGGGAGCATATCTATTTCCAATCATCTACGCGCAGTCCAATCTATCATTCGAATTTGAATGACTATACAATCCAGCAGAAGCTACTATTTGATAGTCCTGAAAACCAAGGAGTAACCAACTATCTATACAATATTGAAGAGAATCAATATGATGAAGTGTTTATCATTTTCGAGAGAATGTCTTCGTTAGATGCAGCAAGCCCACTAATAGAAGAGTTGAGTAAAGTGAATATCCCATATATTCATATAGTGAATATGACAGAAATCGTCGAGTAAAGGAGCAAACGCCAAACTACAAAAGCATGGAGGGTGAATGTATGAACAAACCAATTGTGAAACCGGATAAAATGGGAAGCTACCGAGAAGAGGATGTTATTTTTTTATTACGGGATATTAGCAATTACAAGATTGAGAGAAAGTCTGAGGAAAGAGAAAAACTGATCCAATCGGGTACACATTATTCGGAAATGCTGCCTGTAGAATACCAACCAACAGAAGAGTATTTAACTTTGTTTCATAATACGTTAGCACAGTACTCAAAACGTGTGGCCATTGCCGTTGGGGTGGTTGCCGAGCAAATCATGGAAAGAAATGGTCTGGAAAATCTGGTTCTTGTCAGCTTGGCAAGAGCTGGTACGCCAATCGGAATCCTCATCAAGAGATACCTCGCTTTTAAATATGAAGTGGAGGTTCCACATTACTCGATCTCCATTATTCGTGGCAGAGGGATTGATGAAACAGCTATCGACTATATTTTCGAACAGCATGAGCAAGCGAAAATTCAATTTGTCGATGGCTGGACTGGAAAGGGTGCCATTACCTACGAGCTAGATGAGGCATGCACAGCATACAATGAAACACATGACCATAAAATCGATTCGTCTTTAAGTGTTTTGGCAGACCCGGGCCATTGTGTAAGTATTTACGGAACACGTGATGATTTTTTAATTCCA
>DAMDNS010000435.1:0-2932 GCA_032083605.1 Ureibacillus sp. | reverse complement strand
TTGTATCTAGTTCATGAGAGTATAAGTTATAGTAAGAAATATTTAACGTAAACCAAGGTTGACAAAAATTTCGAGGGGTGGAGTGATAATATCAAGGTTGAATAGATACAGTTCGAATTCCTGCATCTGAAAATTGGTTTGGTAAAAGAGTTTCACCTGACATCGAAGCTGCTATTAGGATAGGGAGAATAGAAGTTATCGAAGTAAACCTTTATCGTAAACGAGGTTGACAAAAATTTTGAGGGTTGTGGTTAATAAAATGGTAATGAAAGCGTATAAAAAAATAAATTCTTGTTTTAATTTGCTATGTTGATATAAATATATGCGTGAATCGTTTTGATTAACTACCGATTTACTTCTTTAAGCTTGCGAAGCGTAAATTAGAATAACTAACTCCAAATATCAAAGTCGGAATATTTTAAGTGTTGACAATTTTAGGTAGGTCATTTAAATTAAATACTAATTTCAATTTAAAAAGCGATGATGAGGATATGAATCATTTTAGAGAAGGTTAAAAGAGAGGGAAATCACCGGCTGAAAGTTTCCTAATTGGACGAAATGATTAACTACCTTGGAGCTGTGCTGGGAAACCAGCAACGTGTGCGGGCGTTATCTGCATTTGAATGAGCTACTGATGCATATTGTATGAGTAGGAATTTGGGTGGAACCACGGGTAAAAACACATGCTCGTCCCTTTGTGGACAGGCGTGTGTTTTTTTATTTGCCATGAAGTTAAAAATTGGAAAAGGAGAGTTATTATGTCAAATCAACAAGTATCAATTCAATTTCCGGATGGCAAACAAGTACAGTTTGCAAAGGGTGTAACATTAACCGACATTGCAAAAGCCATTAGTCCGAGTTTGGCAAAAAAAGCCGTTGCAGGAAGTGTAAATAAAACCACATATGATTTGGCAAGACCGATTCTAACTGATGCTCAAATTGCTATTTATGATGCATATTCAGAACAGGGCGTGGAGGTACTCCGTCATTCTGCTGCTCATTTATTGGCACAGGCAGTTAAACGCCTATATCCAGATGCGCATTTCGGGGTAGGACCGGTTATCGAAAATGGTTTTTATTATGATATAGAGATGGCCCAATCACTAGTGCCGGAAGATTTGCTTGTCATTGAGCGTGAAATGAAAAAAATCGCAAGTGAAAATCTAACAATTACTCGTAAAGAAGTCTCTAGAGCCGAAGCAAGGCAGCTGTTTTCAAGCGATCCGTTAAAGCTGGAGCTTGTGGAAGCAATTCCCTCAGACGAAATTGTCACAATTTATGAACAAGGAGATTTCCGTGATTTGTGCAGGGGCCCACATGTGCCTTCTACAAATAGGCTGCAGCATTTTAAATTGATGAATATCTCAGGTGCATATTGGCGAGGGGATAGCAGTAATCAAATGCTCCAACGTATTTATGGAGTTGCATTTGCAAGTAAAGAGGATATGGATGATTATTTCAAGTTTCTTGAAGAAGCGGAGAAACGCAATCATCGAAAGATTGGGAAAGAGCTTGAATTATTTATGTTTTCCGATGAAGCGCCAGGCATGCCATTTTATTTGGCTAATGGACAAATCATTCGCAATGAACTCGAGTCCTTCCTTCGAAGCCTGCAAACAACATATGACTATAAAGAAGTGAGAACTCCTTTAATGATGAATCAGCGCCTGTGGGAACAATCGGGACATTGGCATCACTATAAAGAAAATATGTATTTTACACAGGTAGATGAACAAAAATTTGCTTTAAAGCCGATGAACTGTCCCGGACATATGCTGATTTATAAAAACGATTTACATTCCTATCGCGATTTACCGATTCGGATGGCGGAGTTTGGGCAGGTTCACCGTCATGAATTCAGTGGAGCATTGAATGGATTATTACGGGTTCGTACTTTCTGCCAGGATGATGCTCATATATTTGTGACACCTGAACAAATTGAGGATGAGATTACTTTAGCCTTAAAAATTATAGATCATGTCTACAAAGTGTTTGGCTTTGAGTATGAAATTGAATTGTCCACAAGACCAGAGGATTACATGGGGGATTTAGCCTTATGGAACAAGGCGGAACAGGCTTTGAAAAATGTGCTAAACAATCTCGGATATCCTTATACAATCAATGAAGGTGATGGGGCATTTTACGGTCCAAAAATTGATATTCATATCAAAGATGCCATTAAACGGAGTCACCAATGTGCGACTGTACAGCTCGATTTCCAGTTGCCTGAAAAGTTCGACTTAACTTATGTGAATGAAGAAAATGAAAAGGTGAGACCGGTTGTGATTCATCGTGCAGTTTTCGGTTCGATCGATCGTTTTTTAGGCATTCTAATCGAGCACTTTAGTGGAGCATTCCCACTTTGGTTGGCACCAAAACAGGTGGAAGTGATTGGGGTTTCGGATGTGCACAATGAATATGCGAAAGAAATCCACGAACAATTACTAAAAGCAGGATTACGAGTTTCAATTGACCGCCGTAATGAAAAGCTAGGCAGAAAAATTCGTGATGCTCAAATGAAGAAAATACCTTACGTCCTGATTTTAGGTGACCAAGAGCAAAGTAACCGCACTATAACAGTTCGTGCTTATAAAAATGAGGCGCAAAGAACAATGTCGTTGGAAGAGTTTCAAAGGGAGCTCCTTACTGAAATTGCAGAAAAAGCCTTACCAATACACGTGTAGAATAAAATACTAAAAGCAATAAACCCTCTTTCACATCCGAAAATGAAAGAGGGTTCTACATTTAATCATCAAACTTTCAGGAATTTATCTTCCCTTAATTAATAAATACATAAAATATGGCGCGCCGATCAAAGATACGATTAAGCCTACCGGTATTTCGGCAGGAGCCATAAACATTCTGCCCAGGGTATCTGCCAGCAGCAAGAATAAGGCGCCGGCTAGTGCTGTTAAGGGGATCAGTCTTTTGT
>DAMDNS010000434.1:0-2936 GCA_032083605.1 Ureibacillus sp. | reverse complement strand
ATCTGCCTTATCTCATGATATTTATGGTCAAATCATTAAAAAAGGTAAAGTATCAGAAAAAGAGCAAGTTGTTGCTGCACGTGTTGGATCAATCATTATTTCTGTAATATCAATTATACTAGCATTAGGAGCTCAAACTTTAAACGTTGCGTTCTTAGTATCATTAGCATTCTGTATCGCTGCATCTGCAAACCTGCCTGTAATTATTTACACAATTTACTGGAAACGCTTCAATACAAATGGTGCGGTAGTTGGTATGTTAACTGGTTTAATCTCTGCGTTAATCTTGGTAGCGGTTTCACCAAACGTTTGGAATCCTGTAGAAGGTGCAGCAATCTTTGTTGGGGAAGCATTATTCCCACTTGGTAACCCTGCAATCGTTTCTGTTCCACTTGGATTCTTAGGTGGTTGGATTGGTACGCTGCTTTCTAAAGAAACAAATGAAGCGAAATATCGTGAAGTTGACGTTAAAGCGCAAACTGGTATTTCTGTTCAAGACGTATCACACTAATTCAATCAATCAACCTCGAGTTTTAGTTAACTCGAGGTTTTTTTTGCTCACAAAAGTATATGCTTCTAGAAATATCCATTATTTCGAGTTTTTCTAATTCCCTGCTTCCCTTTTCTCTCTCGATAGAATAAAATAGTATTCAATTCATAATTAGAGGTGAAAAAAATGGCTAACTCAAAAGCGAAGAAAAAAAGGTTAAAACAGTTACGCGAACATGGCAAAGATGTGACAATTCAACGGGGTATGGTTCAATTTAGTACTCACGAACGAATAACAAAGACGAAACTTGAAGCTTCCAACAAACAATATAAGAAACATAAAAGGCATTCCCAGGATCACGACTTTCGATCACCTGGAAATGCTTTTTATTTTTTGGATAACACCACTATGGTCATTAGGATTAAAGCTGATCCCAGCCAATCAATCCAACCAAACGATACCCCTAAAAAGAGTACAGAAGTAATTGCAGCTGATAAGGGTTCTGCACAGGCTAATAAACTAGTTTCAGAGGCTGATAAGTATTTTAAGCTTTCTAGATAGCAATAAAAAGCAAGAACCGTCCCACATACTACGACAAATATAAAAGCGAAATTTGCTGAGATGGTCCATTCCCCTTCGAATTGCCATGGTGGTGTCACAAAGCTAAATACTACCCCTCCAATAATCATGCCCCAACCTACAACGATTGTAGAACCCCATCTTTTTAATAGCTCAATGGGCTGTATCGTATAGAAAGCGAGACCAAATGCTGCTAATATACCCCAGAAGAAGCCTAGTTTTGAGATAGATAAGGTTTGTACATTCCCGTGCGTTACGAGCAAAAATGTTCCGAGTAATGCGAGTAGAACTGCTAAAATCTCCTTTTTAGTAGGATATCTTTTTGCTTTCAAAATAAAATAGCTTGTAACAATGGCTGGTCCCAAGTATTGCAGAATTGTTGCAGTTGCTGCGTTCCCATGCTGGATTGCAGCTAAGTATGTATATTGAACGCCAATCATGCCTATAATGCCAAAAATCATGATTCCTATTATATCTGCTTTATGTCGCCAAACATCGAATATGCGTGCTCCATGCTGTTTATAAGCGATTAATGTAAGTAATAGCCCTGCTGACAATAAACGTACAGTAGTAAGCCATTCTGCGTTCATATGTAGTACCTGAAAGAGATATTGAGAAACTGTTCCAGAAATCCCCCAAAAAAATGCTGCGGTTAATACCAGTACAATTCCTTTTGTCCTGCCTTGTAAATTCATATAAGCCCTCCTAGATTTGCAAAATTGGCTAAGCGCGGAGCTTTTCAAGGATTAGCCTAAGTTGCACTTACGTGGATATGGAAGTTTTATCCCTTCTAATCCGTAAATAAAGGAAACAATTCAATCTTATTCGTATTACATGTCGAAAGCAATATAAAATTAGTATTTTCAGAAAACTATTATACTTGTAAATATTGAAATAGAAAAAAGACATGTAAAACGAATTTAGTGTTTTACATGTCTTGTATTAATTATTGATTTTGTTGATTTGATGAGTGAATCACTTTAACTCGCATTAAATCGCCGTCATTTGCTACATCAATTTTTAATGAGCCATTAGAATAGCGATCCGCTTTGGATAAAGCTTTCACTTCAATTGTTTCTTGTACATTGTTCTCTGTTTCTAATAATACTGAGTCATTTGGTTGAACTGATTTTACTGCAAAAATCCGATGTGGATTAGATTTCAGCTCTTTTAACACCACTACGCCTCGTTTTGCCCTTGAACTCTTCTCAATTTCTGAAACATTCATACGTTTTACTGCTCCACGATGTGTCACAATAATTACTTCCTGATTATCACCGGAACGCAACAGATTTACTCCTGAAAGAGCATCTCCTTCTTTTAAGTTGATACCTTTCACGCCACCTGTTTTTACTCCTGTAACAGGGATTTCTTCTATATCGAAACGAATGCTATAGCTTAAATAAGATGTCAATAATATTTCTGATTCATCGGATACTAAGCTCGCATAAATAACTTCATCCTCACCTTTAATATTCATCGTTTTAATAGGCTTGGAGTAGCGAGTAACAGAGTAGTCCGCCAATGCAGAGCGCTTAATTTGCCCTTCCTTTGTTGCTGTCAGGATATAAACATTCTCTTGATCGAATTTCTCAATTCCTATAACCTCAATGATTTCTTCATCCTGGTCAATTGGAACAATACTTGAGATATGTTGGCCAAGATCCTTCCAGCGAATATCCGGTAATTCATGAATTGGCTGATAAATATAATTGCCTTTGTTTGTAAAGAGCATTAAGTGATGCTGCGTATTCATGGTTTGCTCAAATAATAGATAGTCGGAATCCTTCATGGCGAAGTCCTGACCGTTGGATGCTGAATGAGAACGTGTACTAGTACGCTTTACATAACCGTCTTTTGTAACCGT
>DAMDNS010000433.1:0-2945 GCA_032083605.1 Ureibacillus sp. | reverse complement strand
CACTTGCGATGGCTTTGGCAATTTCGATAATTTGCTGTTTACCCACGGATAGATCACCCGTACGTGTACGTGGGCTAATATCAAGCCCTAATTTGGAAAGGAGCTTTGCGGCTTCCTTTTCCATCTGGCGCATTTTTAATATCCCTGTCTTGCCATATGTAAGCTCTTTCCCTAGAAATAAGTTTTGTGCCACTGTTAAATCCGGAAGCATATTTAATTCTTGATGGATTACAACAATACCAAGTTTTTCAGCATCCTTTGGAGATTTGAATTGTATTGCCTGCCCGTCTACCTTGATTTCTCCAGCATCCTTTGTGTAGATTCCGCTAAGAATTTTCATCATTGTAGATTTACCTGCACCATTTTCACCCATAAGCGCATGGATTTCCCCATTAGCTAATTCAAATTGAACATTTTCTAAGACGACGTTTCCATTAAATGCTTTAGATATGCCTGACATTTGAATCATGCAATTTCACCTACTTCAAGTTTTAGTTTTTCAGAAAATTACACCGCTTTGTAAAATAACATTCGCATAGGGTGTTGTTTCACCAGTACGGATAATTAGTTTTGTTTCCTTTGTAAGCTCTTTAAAATCTTCATGTGTTACATAAGTGATTTCTGGTAAAGCACTTGCTAGTTTGGCAGCAACATAGGCATTCTTTGTTTGCGCTTCTTTCGCAACTACTGCACCCTCTACCACTAAATCTTCTAAAACCACTTCCAAAATTGCAAGAAACGATGGCTCTCCCAGCT
The DNA here is from genome assembly GCA_032083605.1 of Ureibacillus sp. Taxonomy (GTDB): domain Bacteria; phylum Bacillota; class Bacilli; order Bacillales_A; family Planococcaceae; genus Ureibacillus. The sequence goes on along the minus strand of DAMDNS010000433.1, from coordinate 2,189 downwards.
TATAGGCAAGATCGATACATGGCACTCCCTCAGGAATAGGTAGCCCGCAATCCGCTATAACAATTCGATCAGTATGACCTAATTTAGCAAAATGTCCTGCTAATTCTCGATTTAAAATGCCGTTTTTTTTCATTTCATAGCCTCCAAACGTTCATTTACCTTGTCAATTCGCGGCATGCCACCTTGAGCCCCAAATTTTTCTACGGATAACGACGCTGCAATATTTGCAAACTGCACTGATTCCTCAATGGATTTTCCTGCTGTTATGGCATGGGCAAATGCACCGTTGAATGTATCCCCTGCACCTGTCGTATCCACAGCTGCTGTTTTAAAGCCAGGAACCTTCACAATTTTCGTTCCATCATAATAAGCCGCACCGTCTCCACCAAGCGTCACGATGATTTTATTTGGATATTGTTTTAAAACCGTTTCGTAATCTGTTCCGAACATTAGCTCACACTCTGTCTCGTTTGGAGTTAAGTATGTCACTTTATCAATCCACTCAGCGTTGTAATTTGCTGCCGGAGCTGGGTTTAAAAGGACAGGAATCGATAAGCGTTCACAGACCTCCAAAACATACTCAATCGTTTTTACTGGAATTTCCAATTGCAGCATGACTAACGAGCTTTTCTCGATTAACTCCATATGTTGATCAATCATTTCTTGGTCCACATCAAAGTTTGCACCAGGTACAACAATAATTCGGTTGTCATTATCATGGAGCAGAATATTGGCAATCCCTGTTGAATTATTTGTTTTTACAATGCCACCGACATGGACCTCTTCGTTTTTTAGGTTGAAATACAGTTCGTTTCCGAAAGCATCTTCACCAACTGCCCCAACCATTTGTACTTGGCTGCCAAGTCTTGCTGCTGCAACTGCTTGATTAGCCCCTTTTCCACCTGGAATTGTTGTAAATAGGTTCCCAAGAACGGTCTCCCCTTGTTTTGGGAAAATATCTGTACGGATTGCAATATCCATATTAATGCTGCCAATCACAGTAATCATTCAAGTCGTTCCTTTCTAGTTGTTTCTCTTACAATCAGCTCTGGATCTATACAAATAGAGGTTTCTTCTAATATTTCGCCTTCTATTTGCTTTATAAGCAGCTTTGTTGCTGATTGCCCTAATTGATAAATATTTTGTGCAACCGTTGTCAAACTTGGTGTAACAACATTGCCGATTTGTATGCCATCAAAGCCTACAATCTGAAGCTGTTCCGGAATTCGGATTTTTAATCGATGGGCAGCCTTGAGTGCACCAATTGCCGAGGCATCACTGCAAGTGAAAATTCCATCGATGGATGGATTTGTTTTTAAATAGTCATATACAATCTGTTCTGAGATTTCAAAATCATAAGCACTTTCGATGATATGCCCTTTAACGTCCTGGTTATTTATAGTGGATTTAAATCCTTCAACCCGCTTTTGAGAGGAAGACATAGATTCAGGGCCACTAATGCATAAAAGGTTCGTTGCACCATTTTTAATCAAATAGTCGGTCGCAATCTGGGCACCCTTTTGATTATTCGTAGTAACTGTCGGGATTTCCGAATGAATTGGTCTATCCAATGCAACAATCGGCAGTTTTACATTTTGTCTATGATTTTCTTTTTCAATAATGGAAGTTAATATGATTCCGGCGACATACTTTTTCGTGAGCTTTTGTAAATAATGTCTTTCTTTTTCAGCATTTTCATCTGAATTACAAAGAATCACGGTGTAGCCGTATTCAAAAGCAGTATCTTCCACTGCTCTTGCTAATTCCGGGAAGAATGGATTCTTTATATCCGGGATAATCAGTCCGATAATGTCTGACTGTTTCGTAGTGAGAGAGCGGGCCACTTCACTTGGAACATAATTTAATTCTTTGATGGCCCATTCGATGGACTCTCGTGATTTCGCTCCGACATACCCACTATCATTTAAAAACCTTGACACTGTAGCAATAGATACTTTCGCTAATTTTGCAACATCACTAATTGTCGCCATTGTTTTCTCTCTTTCAAATTTAAGTAAACAGTCAAATATGGTATCGGTTACACAATGCTAAAAAAATAAATATGAAATATGTAATCGGTTCCACATTGGTGTAAATTAAGTATTTAGGTTACTCACACTTAGTTGTTGGAAAAACATAAATTGCAATTATGAATTACTCTTATGAGTAATAGATATCAAAACTTTTTA
>DAMDNS010000432.1:0-2949 GCA_032083605.1 Ureibacillus sp. | reverse complement strand
ATTACCGCGCGCACATGCTCTTCCGAGAGGCTATGTTTTACGATATAGCGATTTTCTGGATGTTTTGTACAATCCAGTGTACAGCCGCCAAGGTGTTTTGCCTCATTTTCTTCTGAAGCTAAAATATGCTTGTTGCATTCTGGGTTGGCACATTTCACGTAACGCTCACAAGGCGTACCATCGTAATGGTCCTCCCCTACAACCACATGCTCAACCTGGTTGATCGGCACAGTAATCCGCTCGTCAAACACATACATTTGACCATCCCATAGCTGCCCCTTAGTCACTGGATCTTTACTATAAGTAGCAATGCCCCCATGCAACTGGCCAACATCTTCGCCAATTCCTTCAGCCTTTAACCAGCCCGAGAATTTTTCACAGCGAATCCCGCCTGTACAGTAAGTAAGCACACGTTTCCCTTCAAATAGCTCTTTGTTTGCACGTACCCATGCCGGTGTATCACGAAATGTATCTACTTCTGGTCGGATTGCACCGCGGAAGTGACCTACATCGTACTCGTAGGTGTTACGTACATCTAAAACGATAGTGTCTTCACGCTGCATTTCTTCCATAAATTCAGCAGGAGATAAATAACGTCCTGTCATCTCATGAGGGTTGATATCCTTTTCCAAGCCTAAATTTACAAGCTCCGGTCGTGGTCGCACCTTCATCTTCTTGAACGCATGTTTATCCGCCTCATCAATTTTGAAAACAATCCCTTCAAATAAAGGATGACTCTTCATCATTTCCATATAGGCATTCGTTTGCTCAATCGTACCGGATACTGTTCCATTGATGCCTTCAGTTGCAACAATAATACGCCCCATTAAATTTAAGTCCTTACATGCTTGCAAATGTTCCTCTGCAAAACCGGCAGGATCCTCAATAGTTGTGTAGTGATAATATAATAAAACTCGATAATCCATGTTTGTCCACCTATCATTCATATTTGCAGGATATCCCTGATAGTTAGAAAAACACGATTTATCGCCCTAATGGCGTAAATCGATGTATTTTCTTATGTGGATATCCGCTAAAACTTATAATTTCCTATCCGCCAATAAAAGCGTATGCGGCTCATCCTGCCCCGCCAAGCGCTGGAGGGACCTGACCACGCGTGTGTCCTCACACGCAAAGAAGGTACCGAAGCGATCTCGAGGGGCTAGCCGCTGTAGCTAGACACTTAAAAAGTATATTTAAATAATATATGAAATACCGGGAATTCTCTACCGTAAAAAATTACGTGTAACAACTAACGGAAATTCTTAGTACTCTTTAACCCTGATTTTGGGGAATCTTAACAAGAAATGTACTTCCTATACCCGGTTCACTTGATACCTCAATCGTCCCTTGATGTGTTTCTACAATCCATTTTGCAATGGAAAGCCCCAAACCATGGCCTCCCATTTGGCGAGTCCTTGATTTATCCGCTCTATAAAACCTTTCGAAAATGCGATTTAAATCTTCATTTCTAATTCCCACTCCACTATCCTGTACTTTAATACAACAGTCCGATCCCACTTGAGAAAGCGAAACCCTTACGGCTCCTCCATCTTGCGTGTATTTAATGGCATTGTCTAAAAGTATTAACACTAATTGCGATAGTCTTTCAGGATCTCCTACTGTTATTATTTTTTCGGGCGCATCGAGATTAGTGGTAATTGATTTTTGATCAGCTAATCCATGAAGCGATTCCAATGCTGCTTCAGCTATCTCTCGCAAATCAAATGCTTCTTTTCTTAACTCAATCGTATTTGAATCTGAACGTGCCAGTGTAAGTAAATCGCTTACTAAATTGGTCATTCTTTTAACTTCCTGGCGCATATTATTTAATAGCTTTTCAGCAAATGCATCCCTTTTCTCCTCCATTGTCATATCCATTGCATCAATAGAGGATTGTAAAACAGCTAATGGGGTCCTCAATTCATGAGAAGCATCTGCGACAAACTCTCTTTGTCTCTTAAATGCGATGGAAATTGGAACCATTGCTTTTTTGGACATCTTTTGACTAATAAAGATAGCAAGTCCAAAAAATAGCACACCTAAAACAACAAGAATTATCAGTACCCACTGAAATAATTGAGAGGCAAAAGTGAAGTCTCTTCCAATGTAAAGCTGCCCAATAAACTGCCCCTTAAAAGCAATGGGATGACTAGCAATCATTAAACGAATATCCTGTTCACTCTCTGGACGGTGGAATTCCTTTTTATCTCCTCGTTCCTCTTGCTTTTCTTCGATATGAAGAGACTCGAAAAAGAGCTCATTTCCCTTTTTTATTCTGGCGTTTATTAAAGGTAGGAGAATTGATTGCAAACGGCTATCCTCATCATTACCCATTATTATTTCTCCATCCGAATTCAACACATAGTAAAAGACCTGATTTACTCCTGTAAACACGATTTCCTGACTTTGCAAATCTCGAAAATCCCTCATCTTATTCTCCAATAAATAGCTCTCGATATAGTTCGCCTCTTGAACGGCAAGGGATTCTAGTTCCCGTTCAGAGCTTTTTAAAATGGAATAGTAAAGAATGCCATATACAATGACAATAAACAGCATCAGGAATAGAATCAGCAGCCCACTATAAATCCATGTCAATCGTCTTTGAGTGCGACTGAACATATCTTTACCTCTCGGTGCAGAAAGGTGTTTGAGAAATGATAATAGTTTATGGTTCAAACTTATATCCCACCCCTCTAATACTTTGAAGCAAATGATCTTTCTGTACTTTTTTTAATTTCTTTCGGATCAATTTCACTGTCGCATCAATTGTTTTCGGGGCAACATCGGAATCATTCCCCCAGATACGATCAAGTATTACCTCACGAGATATCACTTGTCCTCTATTTTGAACCAATAAATCCAATAACTGAAATTCCCTTGGACTGAGTGGAATTTCTTCATCCATAAAGCGCACTATATGACTCATTCGGTTAAACACCAAATCTT
>DAMDNS010000431.1:0-2960 GCA_032083605.1 Ureibacillus sp. | reverse complement strand
AAAGCAATCAACCGAACAACTAATCCTTTTGTCATTCCGATTAACTGATATAGACCAATCTCCTTGCTTCTTCTTTTCATAAAGAGCTGACTTGCATAAAGCACAAACAATGTAATAATTACATATAAAATATAGCTGGCAGCTTTAAATCCTGTTGAGGCAGTCCCACTTCGCTCAAGCGCTTCTACAACACTGGGATTAAATTGAAGTGTGGTAAAGGAAAAACAAAGCGTCACACTAAAAATAAGCGCAAAGAAATATAAGTAGTATTGCTTAAGGTTCTTTCGCATACTTCTAAAAATTAGCCGACTAAGCGTCATAACCGTCACCGCCTAGAACACTTTGGGTATTCATGATTTGTTGGAAGAATTGCTGTCTAGTTTTATCCCCTCTATAAACTTCAGTATAGATTGCTCCATCCTTTAAAAAGAGAACACGTGAACAGAAGCTTGCTGCAACAGAGTCATGTGTAACCATCATGATTGTAGCTGATTTTTGCTGATTGATTTTTTCTAAATTCGTTAAAAGAGCCGTAGCTGATTTAGAATCAAGTGCACCTGTAGGCTCGTCTGCAAATACTAGTGCGGGATTTGTAATTAATGCCCGTGCAGCGGAAGTTCTTTGCTTTTGTCCGCCAGAGACCTCGTTTGGATACTTATTTAAGATATCTGAAATACCTAGTAACTCAACAAGCTCCTTTAAACGACTTTCTGCAACAGCTTTTGGTAGCTTACTAATTGAAAATGGCAGGAGAATATTCTCCTTTACCGTAAGTGTGTCGAGTAGATTATAATCCTGGAAGATAAATCCGAGCTGTTCGCGTCTAAACTTTGCTAATAGCTTTTCTTTCATTCCACTTAAACTCTGGCCATTAATCGCTACAACACCCTCTGTTGGATGATCAATTGAACACAACACATTTAATAGAGTCGTTTTACCAGAACCTGATGGCCCCATAATACCAACAAACTCTCCCTTGCTTACTTCTATATCAATCCCTTTTAGCACTTCTTGTGCAGTAGATTTTTTTCCATATATTTTTCGAATCTTTCGGCCAACTAAAACTGACATTAAATTCGCCCCTTTCTTTTAATATCTCCATTCTACAGCTGATAGATTCTTTCTACCTCCGATTAACATGACAAAAATAAATGGTAGGTGACAATTTCGTCATCTACCAAAACTTTTTTGATATTCATTTTGTAGTGGGAATTTTAAAGTGAAAATGGACCCTTCATTAATCTCCGATTCTACACTTATCTTAATACCAAGGCTTTCAGCAGCATTTTGTGCTAAATAGAGTCCCATACCAGAAGATTGAACTGATTCGCGGCCGATTGTTCCTGTGTAGGATTTTTGGAAAATACGTGGTAAATCCTCGGTGCGGATTCCCTTCCCTCGATCGGCAAAACAAAGAAGTAAGTGGTTCATCTTATCTACTCTAGCATAAATCCTAATTTCACTGTTATCACGACTATACTTAATGGCATTAGATAGAATTTGGCGGACAATAAAGGAAAGCCATTTTTTATCTGATACGACTTCCTGCTCCAGATCCTCTGTCTCAAAGCCGATTCCCTTTTCCAGACACCATGTCTGAAACTCTCGGATTTCTTTAAAAACCAGCTCCTTTAAAAGGACCTTCTCTAAACGATTATCCTTTTCTATAGCAGCTAATCTTGTATGATGCAGCTGTTGATCTAATAGTAAGTGCGTTCTCAACCATTCATGCTCAAGTCGTTTTCTAAGCCTTTTATCATCAACTTGTTCAATCATCAGCTTCATTGCAGTAAGAGGAGTTTTCATCTCATGCACCCAAGCTAGTATAGATTCCGTTTCTTCCAGAAGGTTTACATTCGATTGATTTAATAAGACATCTTTTTCTTCAATAACGTTAAGAAATTCCTCAAAGTACTTTCGTTGAAACGGAGTTAGAGAAGCATTTTTTGAAAATAAGAATTCCCTGGCATTCGACAAATTTCCCAGGAAATGCACTAACCCTTTTGTTTCCTTAAAATAGCGCCATATTAAGAAAAATACAGCAAGCGAAATAGTGACTATATTAAAATAACTAATCGATATCCCTGAAAATCCAGCGTCTAAAAAAAACACTATATTGATAAATAAAAGCAGCAAGAATATGAAAGCAACCCATGGCATGCGCTCTTTTATAAACATTAGAAATAACATTTGCCACCTCTATAAAGTAACGGCCATATAACCAAGACCCTTTTTCGTTATGATAACTTCATTCAGCCCAATTTCTTCAAGCTTTATTCTAAGACGGTTTATATTGACAGTTAGTGTATTATCATTTACAAATCGTTCATCATCCCAAAGCTTACGCATTAATTCCTCTCTTGAGACCACCTTATCCACTTGTTGTAGCAATAACCTCAATATAATCAATTCATTCTTTGTTAATTCACATGAGTGTTCGTCTAATACTACTGTTCCTTTGCTATAATCGACCGTTGCATTATTCCAGCGTACTAAATCAGCTTGTTCTTTTGTATAGTCATATGTACGACGCAAAATTGCTTGTACCTTTGCTAATAAAACATCCATATGAAAAGGTTTCTGTATGAAATCATCTGCTCCCATTTGCATCGCCATCACCGTATCCATTGGATGATCTCTGGACGATAAAAATATAATCGGCACATTTGAAATAAGTCTGATTTCTCTGCACCAGTGAAATCCATCATACGAGGGTAACTGGATATCGATTATTACTAATTGCGGTTTTTGTTCAATAAAATAATCCATCACCCTTTGAAAGTCGGGAGGGCCAACAATGTCCATTTCCCAGTTAATAAAACGCTCTTGTATCATTTCAAAAATTGATTGATCATCTTCAATTAATAGTACCTTCGTAACCATATCACCACTCCTTACAAACATTGTAACATCCAAAATAACCTTAAAGGAAATAATTACAAGTAATCACTGGAAACAAA
>DAMDNS010000430.1:0-2969 GCA_032083605.1 Ureibacillus sp. | reverse complement strand
TGTCAGTTGATGACGTATTCGCAGCATTTCCAGTTGAAATGTTTATCCTTTTAGCAGGGGTTACCTATTTGGTTGCCATCGCATTAAATAATGGGACACTTGATATGATTATTTCGGCAGGACTTAAGCTAGTTAAAGGAAATGTTGGCTTTCTTCCTTGGGTATTATTCTCTTTGGCTGCATTATTATCTGCTGTAGGGGCTTCAACCGTTGCCATTGCGCCAATTTTGTTCCCAATTGCATTACGTTTGGCACACAAGCATAAGATTAACCCGATCTTAATGGGGACGTTGATTTCAACAGGGATGTATGCGGGTTCATTCTCACCGCTTAATATTTTTGGGTTAGTTGTAAGCGGTGTCATGGATGCGGAACAAATTGCTTATTCCCCAATCATGCTTTTAGTTAACTGTTTTATCTTTTACCTATTAATCTCAATAGTTATTTTTATTGCATTTGGAGGCATTAAATTGCTGAAACGCAATACTGTAAATCTTGTAAATTTTGAGATAGCTGCTACGGCTGAAGACGGAAATGCAGCTGTTGCTAACAGTACAGAAAATAATCCAACGTGGTACAAAATTGTCACGCTTTTAGGAATTGGCCTTTTGATTACATTAGCCTTAGTGTATGAAATGGACATGGGCTTTGGAGCGTTGATGATTGGACTTGCTCTAGCCTTAATAAAGCCGAAAGATCAGGCAAATGTCATTAAACAAATGCCTTGGGGCGTTATGTTAATGGTATGTGGAATCATGACCTATGTAGGTGTTATGGATAAAGTGGGAACGATGGATTTCATGACAAATCAAATTGCAAGCATTGGCAGTCCAACAATCGCTACATTAATGGCTTCATACGTTGGTGGAATTATCTCAGCCTTTGCTTCAACAACTGGTTTCCTGACAGCTGTTATTCCATTGGCAGCTCCAATTTTACAAAATCCTGCGATGTCATCAATTGGCGTTCTTTCTACGTTGGCAATTGCAGCGAGTGTGGTTGATATCAGCCCATTCTCTACGAACGGAGCGTTAATCATGGCAAACGTTCAAGGTGTGGATGAACGTTCATTCTTTAAAAAGCTATTATTGATTGCAGGGCTATTTATCGCATTTGGACCAGGACTTGCATGGCTTATTTTCACAGTCATACTGTAATCGATATTTTTTAGAAAGTACAACCTATCTTTGAAAAATTGAACTGGGGGAAGTCGATATAATGAAAGCGGCTGTAATCACAGAATTTGGCGGTCCTGAAGTATTAAAGATTATTGAGATGGATAGACCTTCAATTGGAAATACAGAAGTTTTAGTTAAGGTTGTCGCTACATCGGTCAATTTTGCAGATATAAAAGCAAGAGTGGGCCACTATCACGGAACAGGTCATCCACCGTTTATCCCTGGATTAGATGCAGCAGGGATTGTGGAAGAAGTTGGGGCAGAGGTACAGCATATAAATGTTGGTGACAGAGTGATCGCTTTCCCCAAAACAGGTTCCTATGCCGAGTATATCGTTGCTGATGATGCTTTAACCTTTGTGATTCCTGATAAATTAGATTTTGACATTGCAGCAGCGTGTCCAACTGTAGCGTTTACTTCCTATACCCTGCTAGCGAATGTTGCAACCCTTCAGGCGGGTGAAACTGTTCTCATCCATGCAGCAGCTGGTGGAATCGGCACCACGGCAATCCAGTTAGCAAAATTGTTAGGGGCAGGACTTGTTATAGGAACAGTTGGAAATAAGGCAAAAATCTCTGCTGCAATAGATGCCGGTGCAGACCATGTTATTTGCTATGAATCAGAAGACTTTGCTGAAAAAGTCAATGAATTAACAGACGGAAACGGTGCGGATGTGATTTTGGATTCGATCTCAGGATGGGTGACAAAAAAAAGCATAGACTGCCTTGCTTACTATGGAAGATTAGTAAACTTCGGGATAGCTAACGGAGATGTCCCTGGAATTGTAAAAAGTACCGACTTACATTCTAGCTGCCGCTCGATATTAGGCTTTAGTTTGGGGACAACACGTAAGAAACGTCCACACTTATTGCGAGACATGTCCCAGAAAGTACTTCCATATTTAGCGGATGGTCGTCTTCAAATGAAAATCAGTGCGCAATATTCCTTAGAAGAAGCAGCTCTAGCTCATGAACTCGTTGAATCTAGACAAAGTACCGGTAAAGTATTGCTTTATATGAACTCATAGTGTTAGATATAGAACACCTCTGCTAATTTTTCGAAATGCCCCCTCTAGCGAAACTAATAAGAAACACCTATAACGAGAATTTGGGTATAGATACCTGAAATTTATTGTTAAAGGTGTTTTTTTATGGTTATTTAGAGAATTAGCTTTCCATATGAAGTGGAAAAAAAGGCAATTGAAACACATTTAGCATGAAAATCAGCGCAAAAACAGGGTCAGATCCTATGTTTAGGAAATTTTTTAATGGACTGTCTCCTTTTAATCTACCATTACATATTTATATAGTAGAGTTGGTATTTTCACCATAAGTCAAGTGTTCTAACAGGTTCTAATCTTTCGCATATACTAATCTTGAGGGTGATGAAAAATGATAAAAGTTGGATATGATGCGGGACATGGAATAAATACAGCTGGTAAACGGACACCGGATGGTGAAAGAGAATGGTCATTCAACGATAAAGTAGCCCGTGCCTTTGCGAAAGAATTGGCTCTTTATAAAGGCGTTATGACAAGAAGGTTTGATGATTCAACAGGGCAAAGAGATGTACCGTTAAGAGAGCGCACGGATGGGGCAAATAATTGGGGAGCCAATTATTATATTTCATTTCATCACAATGCACTTGGAAGTCAATGGGGTAACCATACGGGTGTTGAAACCTTTGTTTATACTGATCCAAATCCTCGAAGTGTTCAATTGGCCAATGCAATCCATCCGGCAGTAGTTAAAGCATATGGTTTAACGGATCGTGGCATCAAACGAGGTAATT
>DAMDNS010000429.1:0-3003 GCA_032083605.1 Ureibacillus sp. | reverse complement strand
ATGTTGTAGAAGCGTTACCCCATCCTTGGTTTACATCTACTCGAATGGCAATGTCATCGCCCACACGTTCACGTACAGCTTTAATACGTGCAACATCTCGTACTACTTCCGTTCCAACCTTCATTTTGAATGAGCGGTAACCCATTTCTACACGTTTCGCTGCTTCATCAGCCATGTCGTCAGGTGTTCCAATGCTTAGCACATGTGTAATAGGGAATTTCTCATGATAACGACCACCTAATAGTTGGTAAACTGGTACTTGTAATGCTTTACCTGCAATATCAAAGCATGCGATATCAATTGCCGCTTTTGCTGCTGGTACATCCTTAACAATTTGATTCATTTTATCATGAATCTTTTCGAAAGCCATTGGATTTTCTCCAATCATGGCAGGGACAAGCTTATGCTTCAATACAGCATACGTACTTTCCCATGTCTCACCCGTAACATGTTCGTCTGGAACCGCTTCCCCGTATCCTACAATACCTGTATCTGTCGTCATTTTTAAAATAATTGAAGGCATTGTATCATAAGTAGCATAGCTAATGATGAATGGATCAATCAAAGGTAATTGGATTGCAAAAATTTCTACTTGTTGGATTTTCATTTTATATCATACCCCTGTATAATTTATAGTTGTCGCTAATACGTCGCTAATTATTAAAAAAATATAAAAAAGGAAGATGCTTGTGTCTACAAAAATAGCAATTATATGCTCGAAAGCTTTTAAAAATCGTATACTTAGTATCGCACAAAACATAGAAGATATTCAATTAGAATTTTATCTTTACGATCAGCCTGCTGATGCGCCAAATTTGTTAAGGAATATTAAGCCCTGTGATGCACTATTACTTGGCGGAACACTCCCATACTTACATGCTCAAACATTGCTTGAAACATTACCAATACCCTGGAATTATATCAAACAAGATGAAACTGCTATTTCTACAACATTGTTATCACTTCTCACTAATCAAACAATTTCTTTAGAAAGGTTATCAATTGATGTAATGAATCCCCTATTTGTAAAAAATGTTCTAAAAGACATAGAATATACGGAATCCCAGCCGTACGTACACCCAATTTCAATTACAGAAACATCTGATCATATTTTGCAAAAACATATTGAACTATGGAACGCAAAGAAAATTGACTTCGCTATCACGAGTATTCATACCGTTTATGATGAGCTACAGTCACTTAAGATACCAACTATGAGAATGTTGGATGCAACAAACTCAATTATTCAATGCTTAATAGAAACAAAATCCAGGTCTCTACTTACTAAATCTGAATCTGTAAAGGCGGTAGTCGGACTCTTAAATATTTCTGAACATACCATTATTAAATCTCATATTTTAGATCACATAACGGCCGCTACACATTCAACCTTTAAGCAAATTACACCACATTGTTTTGAGCTTTATACAACAGCTGGGCATTTACAAAAAGCGTTGGAAAAGGAAAATTTGCAAAAACTAATGCAGCAAATAGAAAATCCGTTTAAGCTCGCATTTGGTTATGGTCACTCCATTTTTGAGGCGACTCAAAATGCTCAGCACGCATTAACATTTGCCAAACCTTATGAAATATATATATTGGACGAACATAAAAATTTATTAGGTCCCTTTCCACATTCAGAAGCAAAAATAGCTCTAAAAACAAGTGATCCTTACGTATTAAAAATGGCAAAACAAACAAACCTAAGTCCATTAAATATTTCCAAAATCATCAATTTTAGTCGAGAACGACAGTCGGCACAATTTACATCTCATAATCTCTCTGAATATCTGCAGGTTACCCGCCGAACAACAGAGCGTATTATCAAAAAACTAGTTGACCACGGCTATGCCAAAGCAGTCGGTGAAGAGATGACCCACCAACAAGGTCGACCACGTACAATTTATGAGTTGAACTTTGCAACCTATTAAAAGTCATATTACTTCGCTTTTTAAGTAAGTGAAAACGCACTGTTCTAAAAGGAAAGATAGTATGCTGCGAGTACTTTATAATGCTTTTTTATACTATAAGTAAAAATCCGCGTAGACTCCTGCAGGAACAGCACGAGACGTAAGACGCAACACACCGCGCGAAGCGAGGGTTGCGGCTTACGCTGTGCCTGCGGAAAGCGAAGCGGATTTTTACGCTATAGAAAGGCATATATTATGCTTAGTGGGACTTATTGGACAGCCCCTTTTTAATACTTAGTCGGCTAATACTAAATCATTTCCATCTTTCACAATTTCTTTTTTATTTCGCTCTGCTGCCGCTATTTCTTCTGGTGTAAGCTTTACAATCTTAAATCCTGTATATCCATAAATGATTGAAATGATTGGCACAACAAAGTTAATAATTGCGTAGGGCGCGTATTCCATTGCTCCTACGCCTAATGTTGCTAGTATAAACACACCACAAGTATTCCAAGGGAAGAATACCGAAGTCAGCGTTCCACCATCTTCTAATGCTCGAGATAAATTTTTCGAATGCAAGCCTCGTTTTTGATAGACATCAGCAAACATACGTGAAGGTACAACAATTGAAATATACTGCTCAGAACATGTCGCATTCGTCGTAATACATGCCGCAATTGTTGAAGCAATAAGACTACCAGTAGACTTCGCTAGCTTTACAACAACATCCATCAGCGCTTTCAACATGCCTGAATATTCTAACACACCACCAAATGTCATGGCCACAATGGTCATTGAAACCGTATACATCATAGAATCTAGACCACCACGATTAAATAATTCATCCACCATTTCATTACCTGTTGAAATTACAAAACCATTTTGCAAGGCACTCACTGCCATTGTTGGTGTTCCACCCTGTACGAAAATTTGTAACAAGAAGCCCGAAAGTATTCCAATAACTAACGCAGGGATCGCTGGCACCTTTTTCGCTACCATTACAATGACTCCAATAGGTACAAGCAATAACCATGGTGAAATAACAAAGCTCTCATCCATAACCTTTAGTGTTGTCATAATATTTTCCGAGTTC
>DAMDNS010000428.1:0-3010 GCA_032083605.1 Ureibacillus sp. | reverse complement strand
ATACAGCATAAAACTAAACTGATTTCAGCAAATAAACGAAGTCCAAACTGTTGCCTAATTTTAATGACATATAAATTTGCAGCAGTGTTTCCAATAACGAAAGCTGCAGGTAGCCAAGCTGCTTCACTTGGGGTAAGGCCAAATTCACCTTGAAAGAGCAAAGCATTGGAAATAATTAAACCATTTCCTAGACTTGCCGAGAGTGCGATAAATACACCAATAAACAAGTAAGCCACTCTCAGGTGATTCGGATGCTCAATTGAGGCAGGTGAGCCAATCAATGCTGGACGTTCTGTCTCCGTCCAGTTAGGCATAGGCTCTAAATATTTTGGCGTTCTTTGCATAACTGAAGCCTCTGCTTCACAAATTTAAGGCGTAAAAATCTACCGACGCATTTAAAATGCAATCGTTTAGATAAGTGAGAACGTAAAAAAGAACGAGAGCTGGGTACGCTTCGTTCTTAAGAAATGAGCATATTTCTAGGCTTATTCGAGCTTATGAAAATTTGTATGAAATAGCGCATATAAATTTGTACGGAAAAGATTATTGATATTGATTGTCTCAATATTTTGTAGCATGCCGTTATATAAGACACCCATCCATGTGGGTGCAATGAGTAATAGAGAAAACTCTTTTGTATTTACAGGCGCAATTTCTTTGCGATCTATAGCAATTTGGATTAATTTTTCAAATTCAACCAAATATGGGGAAAGGATGCGTCGAAAGTAAATTTCCTTAATATTTGGAAAATTTTCACCTTCTTTTAAGACCAATCGTGAAATGCCATCTCGGCCAGATTTTTCAACAGTACCAACAATTTTATCTAGATGTTCTAGCAAAAAAGAATAAACAGTTTGATTTTCCTGTAAATCTGTAGCCCGAATTAAACGAAGATCTTGTTGTAGGATGTCTTCAATCACACCTTCAAAAAGTTCTTCTTTGGTTTTGAAATAAGAATAAATCGTACCATTGGCAATGTTTGCTTTCTTTGCAATATCGCTAACTTTGGCTTTAGCAAAACCTACCTCTGCAAAATGGATACGTGCAGCTTGAAGAATAGCTTCTTTGGTGGCTTGTGTTTTTTCGAGGCTAGGGCTACGTTTACGTTTTACAAGCTGAGGCTCAGTCATAGTTAATAAAAGTGATTATTTATTCATTTTTATTGTATTTAAAAATGAATATTAAGTCAATTTTATAAATTTATAGCGCTTAATGGTGTTTGGCTTATGCAAACCGAAGTTTTTCGAACAGCCACAGAACACAAAACCTCTTACTTAATAAAGAAAAAAATGTATAACATTAAATGTTAAAAGACTTATTACACATCGCATCTATGAAGAAAAATACAAAACTTGATCAAGATAAGTTGTTTATTAAATTACTATTTAAGTCCTCATCGGAAGTAACCGAAGACGAGGTTGAATACTATCGAAAATATCCCGATCAAATTGATCAAGTCACAGCACCTATAAACATTCATAAAGTATTTTTGTGGACGGGTGCTTTTTTAGGAATTGTGGTGGTCGCTATAGCGAAATTCTTCAAATTTTCTGGCACATTAGATTTTTTGTCTGAAGGCGTGCTCGAGTTTGTGATAGATATTATTTATGAAACCGGCATTGCCTTAATTGGGGCAGCAGTCACAGCTTATGTGTTAGGTGTACTCTTAAACAAACAACAGGAAAACGCCACAAAGTGGCGAGAAGAAATTCGTAGAAAAATAAATGAGAGTGAAGAGTTGTAACGCTAAGGTTTTTCTCGCTAATCCATAGAAATTTTTATGGTAAAAATACTTTTTGGACCCTGACTACTGTATTCAATAGTACCTTTCATTGCCACAATAATTGCGTGTACAACAGCAAGTCCTAAGCCTGTACCACCAAACTCTTTATTTCTTGATTCTTCTAATCTAAAGAAAGGTTTAAACAAATCATTTCGGAACTCGGTTGCAATTCCGGGGCCTTCATCTTCAATTTTCAATGTCCAGTTTTGTGAATCAACTACTGAAGAAATTTTAAGTTTACCTGCATTTGAATAACGAATAGCATTGTCAATTAAAGCAATTAAAACTTGCTCTATACGACGGCGGTCACTAAAAACAGGAGTCGTTGTCAGATCTAGTTCTGGCACTAGCTTCGCTTGTTGCAAGCGATCTTCAAATGCATTGAGAACCTTTTCAAGTACCGACTTAAAGTCAAACAATTCATAATTTAATCTGAGTTGCTGGTTTTCGACCAAACTTAAAGTCCGTAGGTCTTCGACTAAGTGTGATAATCCTTCAACTTGGTTTAAAAGGCTTTTAAAAAGAACTTCATCAGGTTTAAAAACACCATCAATAATTCCCTGTAATCGACCTTGTAAAATGGTTATGGGAGTTCTTAGCTCATGGGCTATGGCAGCATTCCAAACTTGCGCATTTTTAACAGAAACTTCTAGCTTTTGAGCCATATTATTAAAGTTATATAAAAGTTCTGACATTTCAGCAGAATGAACTCGATTGTCATAAGCTCTAGCAGAGAGATCGCCTTGACTAATTTTTTTGGCTGCTTCTGCTAAGAAATTAATCGGTATAATGAAACGCTTCGCAAGATGCATACCGATCACTAAGGAAATCATACTGCCACAGAAGATTACGGTACATAACCAGATCCAATCTACGAGGTGGAAGCTTGTCCAGTCTTCTTGAATTGAGCTTAAAGTAATCCAGCCTTTTTCAAGCGCATAATTATAAACCAGATACCCCATTAAAATAGAAAATAGGGTAACACTTAAGTTAACGATACTTAGTGCGATAAAAAGCTGTTTGCTAATTCCTAACTTATATTTCATAACATATTCTCTAGCTATATTTTTATATTATTTAGACATCATCTTTCACAGCTAGTGGATTATCTAGTCTATATCCCACACCACGTACATTAATGAACATTTGAAGTATTCCTTGTTCTTCTAATTTTTTTCTAAGTTTACTGACGTGGCTATCTACAGTTCGTTCTAGGGCATCGCTATC
>DAMDNS010000427.1:0-3022 GCA_032083605.1 Ureibacillus sp. | reverse complement strand
AAATAGTTAGTTAATATAAAGAAAGAAAAAGGCAACCCATAAGAGGATGCCTTCTTCGCCTAAGAGAATAAAATAGGGAAATTATGATTAAAGGGTGATTCACAAAATAGCAGGTCACCTTTCATGATTTAAGCTTTGAATAGTTGGTCAATTTCTAGAATTTCATCATTTGATAACTTTACCCCAAGAGTTTTTAAATTGTTCAAGACTTGCTCAGAGTTTTTGGCACCTGGAATGACGGCTGTTACAGCTTCACGAGTTAAGTACCATGCTAAAACAACATGGGCAACGTCAACGCCTTTTTGATTTGCGATGCTTCGAATTTGTTCAACTTTTTCTAAGTTCTTTGAAAATACTTCTTCTTTGAAATAGGGTAGTCTTGTACGGAGATCGTTGAAAGTAGATTCCTTCGTATATTTCCCTGTTAGTAGGCCGGAAGCAAGTGGGAAATATGGGATAAATGAAATGTTATTTTCTCTAGTATAAGGGAAATAAGATGATTCAGCAGAACGGCTCAACAAATTATATTCTCCTTGTACTACATCAACATAACCATCTTTGTTTGCTTCTTTTAATTGTTCGGGGGAGAAATTTGAAACTCCGATAGCACGGATTTTCCCCTCATCTTTCAGCAACTTTAAAGCCCCGATGGCTTCGTCCTTAGGTGTCGCTTCATCTGGATAGTGGAGATAAAGTAAGTCGATATAATCTGTCTGAAGGCGTTTAAGACTTTTTTCCACCTCGCTTCGCAAAAAGACGGGTGAATTATCGATAACCGTCTTCCCATCCACGAATTTTTGGGCAATCTTCGTTCCAATGATGACCTCGCTGCGTTTGCCGCTTTCCTTCAATACTTCTGCAATCAATTCCTCTGAACGTTCGGGACCATAACTAAAAGCAGTATCGATAAAATTCATACCATTTTGAATGGCAGTACGAACTAAATTCTTGCCAACCTCTTCATCTAAATTGGGATATAAATTATGTCCCCCAACAGCATTCGCTCCTAAACCGATAGGATTTACAAAAAGCTCCGATTTTCCAAGTTGAACTTTATTAACCAAGATTTCAACCTTCTTTCATAGAGTTTTTATGCCATCAAGTTATTCTGGTAAGTAGATCTTGTGAGGTAGATAGCTAGATTTCCAATTCAATTTTATACATATATTGGCATTAAATAAACTAATTAGAATTAATCAAGGTGTTCAAGTTTTACGATATTCCTTTATGAGTGTCGATTTTAGTTGAGAAATGGAGGAAGGGGACAAATACACGAATGAAATGAGTGAAAACCGAATCGGTGAAAATTTGAGGGTCTTTGGAGGCTGGTGTAATAACCCGAGGTACCGAAATTTTTGTCAACCTTGGTTGACAATCCTGCCGTAATTTTAATGGTAATATGTCGAGGGGTGGAAGCAGAACAGATATTATAAATGAAAAGTAATTTGGCATAGCCTAATATGGGATAACCAATTCTCAAGCATATTTGCTATAACTCTATGGGGTAAAATTTTTGTAAACCAAGGTTGACAATTTGACTATATTAGAAAAATATTGATGTCGATTTAAGTAGGTAAGGTAAAAAAACTCTTACTATAGTGATTTAGAAAAGGCATTTTTCAAGACAGGTGGAATTAAGTACCATTCTTATAACTCGAGGTGCCAAAATCTTTGTAAACCTTGGTTGACGATATAGCTATTTTGAAAAATGAAAATGTCGAAAAAGGGAAATAATTAATTGATTTGCAAGGATAATAAATCAATTACTCCGAAATTCGAATTAATGTTATTTTAGGTTGGTGTAAAAACCCGAGTTGCTGAAATTTTTGTCAACCTTGTTTACAGTAAAGCTATAGTAATCATAGCAGTTTGTCGTATTGTGTCTTAAGAATTTTCGTTTTCTATTAAAACTGCTCACACAAAAAAGAATTCGACATTTTTAAAAGGACAGAAGAAATTTATAGGGTGGAGCACAATATTAGATTTCTTGCTCTTCCTTTCGTTACAATGATATCAATTCCGATAATAATGATATGTTTTTATGGAGCAATCTAAAATTGGGGATGCTTATAGGGAAGGGAGTCTTCTAGATGAAATTAAGTGTTTTAGACCAAGCGCCAATTACTAAAGGGAACACAGCATCTGATGCATTAACAAAAGCGGTTGAATTAGCAGTTTTGGCAGACGAGTTAGGCTATGAGCGAATTTGGATGGCAGAACATCACAATACAAAGGGCTTTGCAAGCTCAGCCCCTGAGATAACTGCTTCTTATATTGCAGCAAAAACAAAGCGAATTCGAGTAGGTACAGGTGGAACGATGATCATGCATTATTCACCATATAAAATAGCGGAAGTATTTAAAACCTTAAGTGCACTAGCACCTGGGCGAATTGATTTTGGCGCGGGCAGAGCTCCAGGAGGCGACAATTATGCCATGTATGCATTATCTGAAGGGCGTCAGCCACAGGTTAATAATTTATATGAAAAGCTTGCATGGACGCTGGAGTTTTTAAATGAACAAGTCCCGAATAATCCATACTATCAGAGGGTAGTTGCCTCACCATATGATGTGGTGCTTCCTCAGAGCTGGCTGCTCGGTTCAAGTGGGAACAGTGCAGTACAAGCAGGCAAAATGGGACTCGGCTATTCCTATGCGCAATTTTTCAATGGTTATATGAATAAAAGAGTTTTTGATGCATATAAAAATAATTTTATTCCTTCGAATTTTATGGAGAAGCCGGAAATTATGATTTCTTATTTCGTAACGGTTGCACAGAGTCGAGAAGAAGCCGAATATGAAGCGAAACCAGCTGATATTGCTCGCCTATTGTTTACTAGAGGTCAGGTGGATATGCCACGGCTTACTCCGGAGGAAGCACAGGATTACCCATTAACAGAAATGGACCGCATGTGGATTGAGGAAAACAGAAGCCAGCATTTTGTAGGGACACCAAAAGAAGTAGGGGACCTATTATTGCGGGAACAAGAGGAATACGGCTTTGATGAAGCGATGATATGTAC
>DAMDNS010000426.1:0-3023 GCA_032083605.1 Ureibacillus sp. | reverse complement strand
ACCCTTGCTTCCTTCAGCGCTCGCTCAAAATTCTTATAATCTGTAAAAGAACCGCTAATTCCTAAGCTATATTTATAGTTTGGATTTTGCTTTTCCATTTGCTGTAAGATGCTGGTGAATTTATTCTTAAACGCCTGTTTCTCTGTAAATCGAGAGTTTAACAGCGCAATTTCTTCACCCAACACAGCAAAAATGCTAGGAAGTTCCCATTTTTTAAAGAGCTTTGCCATTTGCACCAGTTGTTCGTGCAAATCGATTATTTCTTTATTCTGCTTAACTTTATGAATATGAATAATTGCTGTAGTATACGGTGGCTCGATTTTGAAGGGCAAGAATTTAAAATATGATTCGATATCCTTTATGTTTTGATTTAGAATCAATCTTTCCAAAATCGAGCTTCTCGTACGCTGTTGTTCTTCAAACTGCGCTTCTTCGTATAAAATACATAACGCAATCACGTTCGCAATTCTTTCTAAAAATAAATAGTCATTATCCTCGATTTGTTGCGGGGCAAAATAAAAAAATGAACACGTCGCATAATTTTTTTTATTTATAATGACAGGCGATTCCAATTTAAAGTGGGTATTCCCAACATAGTAGGAAACATTATGCTTTTTCTCGAGGTAACTTAAATTAGATTGTTCTGTCTTAATTTTTTCCAATTGCTGATCTGTAAGCCCGATTCGACTTAATTGATTGCCATGCATATCCTCTATCAAAATAGGAATATTAAGTATGTCGTATGCAGTTTGAATGAGTTCATCCATTGAATGTTTTTCAATGACATTTTGTGTTAGCTGACTATGAAATTTAGAAATTTTTTCGAGCATTCGTTTATGATGCAAAAGTGCGTCATAGGTCATTTCCAACTCCGACAAAATATTATCGCTTTGATATAGGTTGATGAGTTCCTCCTGCTCCGGTAACCAATCCTTTTCAAGACGGATTTCATATTCACAGCACGGATCCCCTTTTGCAACACATTTCGTTTCAAGAGCGATAATGGATTCTCCAAATTCAAATGACAAAGCACCACTTGCAAATCCACATAATGTATGACATATACATTCCGATTCCACTCCATAATTTTCAACGTGCAATTCAGCCTCGAAGGACTCAACCCATTTTCCTCTCGTATCGATACATTCGATTGTGCCATCTGGATGCCTCACAATCTCCCCCATAAATGTCACTTCTTTTACATGACCGAAATTTACATGCATTTTTCCAAACGTATCTTTCCTTGTTTTCCTTTGAAAATAATTTTTTGCTGCCTCCATACCAAATTCTTTTCCGAATCGAAACAAAAACCCCTTTGTTTTGTATGAACCTATGTTTTTCACCAAATTATTTTTTAATGTGAGAAAGGCGTTGGCCGACATTAAAATATTTTTAGTTCCCCCTGAATCAAACGAAATATTGCTCATGAACATTCCCCCTGTTTCGAATTACTGATATTAATATTAATCAATAGACTTTCACAATTCAATAAATTTTATAGATTCAGAATATTTATTCAATAAAAACTGATATGATATTCGAATATTCAAACATGTATACTGAACTCAAGATTTAACAATTCATCCAAATCAAGGAGGTAAACTACATGACAATTTTCGAAGGTTTTCATAATAGCTGGGTGCTTGCAAATGGAGTGCGTACACATTATTCTTGGGCAGGAACTGAAGGCCCGGCAGTAATTTTATTGCATGGTGCCGGACCGGGTGCTTGTGGTGCTGCTGGTTGGCGTTTTATGTTGCCCGCTTTAGCAGAAGCTGGTTTCCGTGCATATGCACCAGACCAATTATCTATGGGCTATACAGATACACGACCACATGCATGGCCAGTAAATGGACATCAAAGTTTAGTAGATCATATACATGATTTTATCGAAGCCTTATGTCTCGATGAAGTGTACTTAGTTGGAAATTCACAAGGCGCTTACCTTGCAGCAAAATATGCTATTGACCATCCTGAAAAAGTGAACAAAGTTGTCTATATCGGCAGCAATACGATTTATCAAGCAATGCAAGAGGTGCCTGAGAAGAAATTAAAATCTTTCTTAGAGGTGATTGGATACGATTACACAGAGGAAGCCCTTCGTCGATTCATGACTCGCAATTCATCTAGTAGCACAGAGGTACCTGAGGAGTTAATTCAATATAGACACCAAGCTACGAATCGTCCTGGTGTAAGAGAAGCAAACAAGGCATTTGATGATTATCTAGAAAGAATGAATCATGATGCCAAACTATGGGATCGCTATTGCATTAAGGACTCCCTGCCAAAATTAAAAATACCTGGCAAATTTATTTGGGGCAAACAAGATGCCGTGGCACCTGTTGAAACCGCTTATAAACTTGAAAAATTACTGCCAAATGTTGAGTTTGAATACATTGACAATTGCGGGCACCAGTCACAATCAGACCAGCCTGAAATCGTCAATAAAATTATAATCGACTTCTTTGCCCTTGAGAATAAGGAACCAATAAACGCAAAATGATTGTTTAAACCCATTCGAAAGGACTGATTGTATGGTACTAGTTGTTGAAAATAAAGGGCTTTATGACGAAATTATCGAGAAGGCCAAAAGAATTGGTGAAGCCGCAGAACAAGACGCTTTACAAGCAGATCAAAATGCAACAATTTCAAAAGAAGTGGCTGATCTAATCCGAAAAGAAAATATTCATCGTCTAATTCTTCCAAAAGAATACGGGTACCCACAGCTAGACTGGCGTACCTTTGTCGATATGGTTAGTACAGTTGGTTATTATAATTTATCTGCAGCATGGCTAACTTACTTCTTCTCGGTGCATAACGCATGGGTATCTTATCTGCCAAAACCATTGCGTGATGAAGTAGTGAACCAGGGTGGATTTGTAGCAGATGTTTTTGCTCCGGTTGGAAAAGTCGAGCCTTGCGAGGGTGGCTATAGAATATCTGGTAAGTACAATTTTGTAAGCGGTATCAACTATTGTGATTGGGTCGGCGTTGGAGCAATGATGAAATTCGATGACTCTGAT
>DAMDNS010000425.1:0-3026 GCA_032083605.1 Ureibacillus sp. | reverse complement strand
AATTTCAACGTTAAAAAATCTGAAAATTTAAAATTTCATATTTATTATTCGGTTCAAACATGGTATTATTAATTCATAAATGAATTGCGCAATTCATACAGTGAATTTTGTGGGGTGTAAGGATAAATGAAATGGGGGAAATCATATGTTTTTGATTGATAAACTGCAATATCTTGTATTTAATACAGCTCAAATGGAAGAAATGCGAGATTACTATGAACGTATATTAGGAATGAGGCTCATAGAAGGAAGCCCGGAAAATGAAATCTGGCTTGGCCAAAATACAAATTTGCCCGAAATTATTCTGCGTCAATCTGATAAAGCCTCACTAGTTGACGTTGGATTTACTGTTCCTAACGAAAATGCTTTACAAGAAATTGTCTATCGTTTACGAGAAAGAGCTATTTCCTTTACTGAAACAGAATCTGAGCTATTTGGCAAAAGGGTAAGCTTTAATGATTGTGATGGGCATCCATTGCATGTACATTTACTGAAAGATGTTTCCCAAAAGAGCTCTCATCGTATTCCGCGTATTGGGCCACAGCTGGGTAGATTACAGCATGTCACATACGCCTCGCCATCTCCGACAAAAATTGCTAAATTTTATGAGGAGATACTCAATTTTAGGGTATCAGATACGGTAGAAGGAGATAAGTTTGTTTGGATGCGTACAGATCCAGATCACCATACTGTAGCGGCAGCGGCACATGTTGAAGCTGCACTAGATCATTTTGCTTTTGAATTGCCGGATTGGGACTCCTTTAAAACATGGTGTGATTTTCTAGGAGAAGAAGGGGTGGAAGTGGTTTGGGGACCAGGTAGACATGGGCCTGGCAATAACCTATTTATTTTTACAATAGATCCAGACGGAAATAGAATTGAATACTCGGCGGAAATGGAAAAATTCCGCGATAAATATATGGAATTTTCACCTCGTTTGTGGAAGGAATGTCCACAAACCGTCAATCTTTGGGGAGTAGGCGCTCCTTGGGTGAGAAAGCTGCCTGAACCAAGTGTGAAATAATAATCCTGAAAAAAGACTTGATTCAATGCACACATGAATCAAGTCTTTTCTCAGTTAATTAATTGAAGTTACCATAATTTCATCAAATGCCTCTTCGGCGTCATCATCTAAAATGATGTTATAGATTTTCCAGTTGCCAGCCTCGCTTTTCTTCAGGTAAGCCGTGCCTGAAAAATTCAATGTCTCGTTATGTGACATATTGGGAGCCGTCATGGAAAATTCATAGCTTAAATTATTAACTCGAACTTGAGCAAAGTTCTTGTTGACAGAAACAGCCTCAACCGTATGTTGTCCGACTTGCTTAACTGTGTATGTTGTTTCCTCGTCTTCAAACATGTCTTCCATTTCAAGACTTTCTAGAGAAATGGCTTGATAGTAGCCGATAGTAGTTTCGCGATACAGGGCTTCTAGAGCCTCCAGGTTTTCTTCTTCAGTATATTTCATTTCATCCGTAATGTTGTGATCAACTGTTTCCACTACTTCAAGCTGATCTTTCTCTGTTCCATTCTCCAAGTGTAGGGAACGGTCAATCATGACGATAGCTTCTGCACGTGTTGCGTTATTGGAAGGCTTAAAGATGTCTCCATAACCTTTAATAATTCCGGCAGCTGCTGTTTTCATAATTGCATCATAAGCGAAGCTTTCTTTAGATACATCAGGGAATACTTTTCCTGTTGCTGAAAAATCGATTGAATTGTGGAATGCACGGTAAATCATTGCTGTAATTTCAGCGCGTGTAATCAGTGCATTAGGACCAAAGCTGCCATCTGTTTTCCCGTTAATAATGCCATGGCTGCTGGCAATCGACACATAGTCGAAATACCAATTTGAAGGCTTTACATCAGGGAATGACGTTCCAGCGTTTGTGGCTTTTAAATTCATGGAATTTACTAAAATTTTAGTGAATTCAGCTCGAGTTATCGTATTATTTGGTTTAATGTAGATGAATGGAATATCGTATACTTCTCCATCTTCCTCATATGTTTCTGACTCCACATATCCGTCAATAATATCTGAATATAAGAAGCGCTCTAACTCATTGTAAGCCCAATGTTCATAGTCAACATCATCAAGGTAGTAAAATTCGCTGGATTTCTCTGCGGCAGCTGCTGGTGTAACAGAAGCAAATCCAATTAAAACAAGAATAGTTGTAAAAATAGTAATGTTTTTCACTAGTTTCCTCTACTTTCCACTATTAAACTTTTTAACTGCTAGAAATAGTTTACATGATTGATATGAATAATACTATAATGGAAAATTTGGTAATTGGGTTATCTGGAAACAAATGGAGAAGGGATTTCAGTCTAATGGATGAGGGTAAACTATAAAGTTTATAGTTACTATGTAGTTAGTAATTGTAGAATAGGAAACATATGATTTGAAAAGGAGTAAGAAATGAAAGTACTAGAAGGCATTATTAATATAAAAAGAATTAAAGGTTCAGATGTATTGCAAATAGATGATATCCCCTTAGCCAAAGCGATAAATGACTTCAATGGACAAAGCATTATTTTCTGCCTAGATGATTCTCTTGAGTCCTCACGTAGTTTTAGGGGAATGGCAGACATATTTTATTTTGAAGGCAGTCAGCAGTATCACAGGGGTGTAAAGTATGTGAATGATTTTTTTATCGATGATATCGATATGATTGAATTTCTGGGCAAATTCGAAGGAAATAAAGTCAAGATTCAAATTTTGATTGAAAAGGCAAGCGATAGACAAATGAATCACTAATTGATTTTCAAACATTAAGTCACCAATTGTTGACCTAATGTTTGAAACAATATTTTATATGAAATTATATTATTAGGATCTATGGGCATAGTCCAAGTCTACTTTACTGTCCGAAATAGCGATTTATGTTGGAAGGGACATTTGCCAGTAATGGGCTCAATATCATCGCCGATAAAGAATTGCTTCCATTCGTTATGCGTTGGATCACCATAATGGCCGATATCTGGATGCTTCGGCAGTTGATCCCAAACTTCCACCCGTTTACGCA
>DAMDNS010000424.1:0-3037 GCA_032083605.1 Ureibacillus sp. | reverse complement strand
ATCTTGAAAACATTCTATTTGAAGATACTCCGAAAATTAGTGAACGAAAAAATGATGTGGAGCTTGAATTTCATAATAATCTCAATGAATACCAAAGAGCTGCAGTTGCAGGGGCTGTTTCTGCCGAGGATTTATATGTTATCCAAGGTCCACCTGGAACTGGTAAAACAACCGTTATTTCTGAGATTTGCTACCAAAACGCCAAAGCGGGCTTAAAGACCTTAATTGCGTCACAGTCAAACCTAGCGGTAGATAATGCATTGAGCCGCCTTTTATCCAACAAGGATATTCGGATTCTTCGTTATGGACGTACGGAAAGTATTGAAGAAGAGGGCAAGAAATTCATAGAAGAGAATGTTTCCGAGTACTGGAAGAAGCAAACCTATGATGCCATTACAAAAGAAATTGAGGGTCATAAGTCAAAGGAACAGCAGTTAAATGAAGAGATTTCAATCTGCCAAACGGAGATAGTCTCTCTAAATGATAAAGAAGCCAATTTGGTTGAAGAAATAGCCAAAAAGGAAGACGCGAAGGAAAAATTAGCGGCAATCACTGAAGAAATCTCCCAGCTAAAAAAACAAATCATTCCATTAAAAAAAGAACGCGAAAAAACAGAGGAATCACTTGAAAAACTAGTTGGATCACGAGATAAAATCGAGGCACGCCTTAACGAAATTACCTCAGCACTAAAATCCATAGGATCAGCCGACTCGATTGACGAGAATGTACAAAAGGCGAAGGAGAATATCGATAAAAGCAAACGAGTGCTTGAATATTCTCAAGTGAAAAATGAGCTTGAAAAAATCGAAACACAGCTTGACGACGTACGAAAGCAAAGTAAAGGTTTTGAAGACCGCACAAGCATGATGGAGTCGACTATTAGGGAAGTCCAAGATTTAAAAAAAGTGTATGACGTTGAGTCGTTCATTGAAACGCATCAAATTCGTCGTGGTTATGTTCTGAATCGACTTTTTTCTGACTTAGAAAAAATCAGTGAGCAGTTAGTCGGCTTTAAATCATTTAAAGAAATAACAAACCGTTTAGATAAAGCGATTGAATATAGTAATTCAACACTGGGTATACAGGTTCCAATGCCGGAATTACCTATGAATCACCACTATTCACTACAAGAAATTGATGAATTTTTAACGAAGCTAAGCCGTGCCTTTGCCCAAAAGAAAATTAATCAAGATAATGGGGTCCGTTCCATCCAAGGACTGTATTTAAGAAAGCTTGCAGTGAATCAACTATCTCTTCGCTATCGAGCTTTGGTTGATGAATCTATACTCGTTTTCAACAAAATAAAAGAAGAGATTATTGATCAAATGCTGCAGCAGGATGGACTAGATCAATCCACTATGCTGTCGATTAAAACAAAGGAAGAAAATCTGTTAGGTCAACAAGCTCACTTTAAAACACAGCTACAATCCTTTGACCTTGCTTTGCAAGAAGTGGAGTCAATCCCTTCTGCTGCCGAGATTCGCACAGTATGCGAGGTTTTAGAAAAAGAAATCGTAGAATTAGAGCAAAATAAAGAAAAAATCGATGGCTTAAAAACGCAGGCTTCAAAAAAACAGCAAGAGTTTGAGAGTGTGCAAGAACAAATTACGAACGGCGAGACCGTGCTAAAAGAATTC
Organism: Ureibacillus sp.; assembly: GCA_032083605.1. Classification (GTDB taxonomy): domain Bacteria; phylum Bacillota; class Bacilli; order Bacillales_A; family Planococcaceae; genus Ureibacillus. Next base: position 1,400 of record DAMDNS010000424.1, on the reverse strand, counting down.
ATCAACCAATTAAAAGAGCTAAACTCCAAGGGAATCCAGCTTGAAAAAGAAAGTGACGAGCTCGAGCAAATCACAAAGCAAAATCCTGAGCTAGAGCTGGAAAAAACAAAGGAAAAAATCCAACAAAAAGAGCAGGAAATCGAAAAACTGCAAAAGAAAATTGAACTGCTTCCAGTGGCTCAGAGTATGCAGCTACAATGGAAAGCGTTGCTGGAACAAGCCACTGAGCATGATCTAGACGAAATACGCAAGCTTTATGTCAAGCATGCTAATGTGATTGGGACAACCTGTGTTGCTTCTGCCAATAAAGAGTTTATGGAAAACTATCCAATTTTCGATGTGGTCATTATTGATGAAGTTTCAAAAGCAACGCCTCCTGAGTTATTGCTCCCTATGTTGAAAGGGAAAAAGGTTATTCTAGTAGGAGATCATCACCAGCTTCCGCCATTGATTGGCGATGATACGCTTGAGGAAACATTGGAAACGGTAATCAAGGAAAGCGATACCTTTGAAGAAAAACGCGAATTAGAGAAACTTCTAGAAGAATCTCTATTTGAACGTTTATATAAGAACTTACCGCCATCCAATAAGAAAATGCTTGCGATTCAATACAGAATGCATGAAAACATTATGAAAACTATTTCACCTTTCTATGAATATGAAAATGATTCATTAAAATGTGGACTTCCTGACTCAGACGCGTTACGTGATCATAAGCTGGAAAGTCCGTTTGTTAAGCGAAGTGAGCATCTTTTATGGGTGGATGTCCCGAACAAGAACGAATTCTTTGAGGAACGTCAAAAGGAGGGCTCAAGTTTACTGAACGAATCGGAAATCAATATCATCCGCAATATGCTGCTTGACCTAAATGAAGCAACAGCCAAAGCGAAAGCAGAAGGGTTGATCCCGGAAGATGAATTAAAATCAGTTGGGGTAATCAGCTTCTATGCGGCACAGGTTAAACGAATTAACCGTCTGATTGAGCAGGAAATCAACATCCCGCATCTTCATATTCGAACTGGTTCTGTCGATAAATTCCAGGGGATGGAGATGGATGTCATCCTTGTGAGTATGGTTCGAAATAATGACAATAAACACGGGGATATAGGTTTCGCGAAGGATTATCGTCGTTTAAATGTTGCCTTATCCCGTGCAAGAGAACTACTTGTATTGGTCGGAAGTACGGAGATGTTTGTTAGCCGTCCGAAAAAAGAAGAAACACGCAAAATGTATAAAACCTTACTAAATACCGTCAAATCACAAAATGGCTATCGAAATAAGATTGAAAGCTTCATTTCTTAAGCTTAGGGAGGATTTATGAATTTACATTCCTTACAACAGTCACTTGCTGATGAACTAACAAAAAAATCTAAAGTTTCGATATTGGAATCTAATACCTG
>DAMDNS010000423.1:0-3038 GCA_032083605.1 Ureibacillus sp. | reverse complement strand
GCAAACGAAATACTTACTACTGAAAAGCTATTGACAAATTTTCTAGATTACTATATAATGCAAAATTTTATCTTATATGACATAATTATTACATTTATTTTTCCCCTATAACATCAATTTTGTGAATGTCTTCACCAATCATCACTATCTTCGAAGGCATGTTAATATACTCAGGTATCCATTGGACTAATCCATAGGCATATTGGAAGAGCATTGGATTTCGAATCCCTTCTATTGGAACATAGCCCTTAATTCGATATACAGATGATGGCAGAGAACGAATCCACTCTTCAAACACTTCTTGTGTAAAGCTTTCAGTCAACTCTATTAATCGTGAGCTTAAATGAAGATGCTTGCCAATTTGCGCTGATTGGATTTCTTCCTTAGATTTTTGTGCAGTTGCCTGAAGAGCTTCCAATAGATGCAGTGGTACCTTCCCATTAGTTGTTTGTAAGATAAATGCATTAGGATTAACGCCCTGCAGTTCAAAAACTACTTTTGCTTGCTCCGCCTCTGTTAGCAAATCCATTTTATTGGCCAACAACAAATGTGCGTGACGAATCTGTTCTATAAATAGACTTCGAACCTGTGGTGTTAATGACATACGATCCAGCCACAGTTTGCTATCCGCCACGGTCACAATCCCTTTTATATTTAAGCTTTCTGCAAATAAAGGCGAATACACGGCATCCAAAGCTTCAACCGGATGTGCTGCACCTGTTGTTTCAATAATTAGTACATCAAATTCATTATCTGCTAGAAGCGATTGTATCTGAGCTTCCGTTTTTTCAGCCCCTGAACAGCAAATACAGCCCTCCAGCATCTCTTTTAAAGGAATTTCTTCATCTACTGCTTGGGAGTCAAAAGGAAGCTTACCTAGTTCATTCATTATGACTGCAGGCTTTAAACCTTTTTCTTTGAATTGCTTTAACACATGAGTAAGCATGGACGTTTTTCCGCTGCCTAAAAACCCACTGAATAAATATACATCCTTCATTTTCGAACACATCCTTAAACGTAATTATATTTTCGCTGATTTCACATCTACTAGAAAAAAGGACTGGCAATTGCTCAAAATTTGAACAAAAGCAGCCCTCTTTCTCGATTCTTATTTATACAACTATTCGTTCATAGCTTTTAATAATTCTTTTGCTTTTAAGATATGTGGATCCTCGTTAGTAATTTTCTCTCTTATTGCATCCATTAATGCAAAAGTCGTTTCTCCAACAAGCAAACCATTTGGCTCTAATTGCTGGTCTGCTTGGAATGTTTCTACAGCAGTTTTAGTTGTCTCATCGAATTTCTCGTCGATTGTGCCAACTTTATAGCCTAAGGCATCAAGAATTTGTTCAGCTGAGCGCACTGATGCTGAAACGTTGCCCGCACTGAATTCAGTCTCCGGGTTAATATACGTTGCAGTTGCGTATTCTGGGTATTCAACCTTTTCATCAGGTTCAATTCCTTTTTCATTAATCCAGTTGCCGTTTGGCGTTAACCATTTGCCAGTAGTATATTTAAGATTTGCACCATCCTCCAAATAGCTTACTGTTTGAACAGTTCCTTTGCCGAATGATGTTAAACCAACAAGTTTGGCCCCTGCGGATTCACTTAAAGCACCGGCTAAAATTTCGGAAGCAGATGCACTACCATTATCAATTAACACAACTACTGGTTGTTTGTACTTTTTACCGCCCTCAGCCAGCATAACTTCTGCATCGCCTTCACGACCTTGGACTTGTACAATCGGTTTACCTTCATCTACGAATAAATTCGAGATGTCGATTGCAGCTGTTAAAAATCCACCTGGGTTTTGGCGGACATCAAGAATGATGCTCTTCATGCCAGCTGCATCATACTCTTCTAGAATTTTCACTAATTCTTTATAAGTTTGTTCACTAAAAGATGTGATTTGAATATGGGCAACTTTGTCTTCTCCCATTTCTCCGTAAACTGTTTCGATTGGAATATCATCACGTACAATCGTTAATTCAATTAACTCCTCAGATTCTCCACGTTGAATAGTTAATTTTACAGGAGTACCCTTTTCCCCACGAATTAATAAAACCGCTTCAGATGCACTCATGCCTTGAATGCTTTGGCCATCAACAGTCAGAATAATATCTTCTGGCTGAATACCAGCTTTTTCGGCAGGTGAATTTTTTATAGGTGAAACAACCACGATATTGCCATTGCGCTCCTGGATTTCTGCACCAATTCCCTGGAAGCTGGATGACAGATCCGTGTTAAATTGTTCAGCTTGTACTACATCCATATAGTCCGAATATGGGTCTTCCAATGCATCGAACATGCCATTGATAGCACCTGTAATCACAGCTTCTTCATCAATATCAACATAATAATTGTTTTTCAATTCATCATAAGCATCGTAAAGCTCTGAAAATTCTTCTCTCTCTACAGGAACGGAAACCTCTACTACTTTTTTCTCACCAAAAGTTAGTGCAAAAATAGTTATCACAGCTGTTAATAAAATTGTCAAGAACATCAGCATGATTAAAGCAAAGGGCTTAATACGAATGAATTTCTTCGCTGGTTTCACTTGCTCTTCTTGCTGTCCATTTTGTCCGTTTTTCTCAAACCCCTGCTGGTTTTGATCATCCATCTAATTCACCACTCTCATTTTTACACTCACGTAAAAGAATCTTACTTATTTCTCTTAGAATTCTTCCCACCAATAAAGACAGCTTTTGCCTTATTAAAGTTTCATATCATTATGAATTTACAAAAAGAAAGACTGTCAAAAAATAGACAGCCTTACGAAAAGAAATATGCAAAGCATTTGATATACATTACTCTTGGATTGCAGCTTCCAATGCTACAACAACCATGTCATTAAATGTAGTTTGTCGCTCTTCAGAAGACGTAGCTTCGCCTGTAATAATATGGTCAGAAACTGTTAATACAGATAATGCTTGACGTCCAAATTTAGCAGCTAATGTATACAAAGCAGCAGATTCCATCTCAACTGCCAGTACACCATAGCGTGCTAATTTTTCATTTTGATTTTCTTCTGAATAGAA
>DAMDNS010000422.1:0-3040 GCA_032083605.1 Ureibacillus sp. | reverse complement strand
TGAGTTTTAAGTGTATAAAAGGTGAATTGTAAAAAGTTAGATAAATTATAAAAATACACTTGATTTAATAAATATACATATGTATAATAAACTCATCATCAATCGGAAGTTTGGGGGCGAAGGGATTTATGAAATTATTGGAAGAGGTTCAGCTTAAGCTAGTGACAAGCCTTAAAGGGAAGGATTTATTGACATTATTAGACTATACAAGTGAAGAAGTACAAGATTTAATCACATTAGCTACACAATTAAAAACGATTACGAAGGCTGGAAGATGCCCTAGATTACTTGAAGGTAAAACTTTAGGGATGATATTTGAAAAACATTCAACACGTACACGTATTTCCTTTGAAGTCGGGATGAACCAACTTGGCGGAAAAGCGATGTTTATGCATTCCCGTGATATGCAAATTGGACGTGGTGAACCGATTTCAGATACAGGGCATGTTTTATCAGGCTACCTAGATGCCATCATGATTCGTGCCAACTCGCATGAAATGGTTAAAGAATTAGCAGATCATGCTTCAATTCCGGTCGTAAATGGGTTAACGGATCTGTATCATCCTTGTCAGGCATTAGCTGATTTGGAGACAATTGCTGAAAATAAAGGAGATCTAAAAGGTCTGAAGATTGCTTACGTAGGGGATGGCAATAACGTGGCACATTCTTTAGTAGTCGCAGCTGCACACGTGGGAATGGATGTTGTGGTTGCAACTCCTGTTGGCTATGAACCAAATGAAGAAATTATTGCGAAGGCACAAAAAATTGCGAAAGAAAACGGCAGTCTTGTTACAGTTACAAATGATCCAATCGCTGCTGTAAAAAATGCCGATGCCGTTTATGCGGATGTCTGGACTAGTATGGGGCAAGAAGAGGAAACAGCTAAACGCCTAGTCGATTTCGCAGGATATCAGATCAATGATGAATTAGTAGCACATGCAAAACCTGACTATATGTTCTTGCATTGCTTACCAGCACACAGAGAAGAAGAAGTGGCAACATCGGTAATCGATGGACCAAATTCTTATATATTTGAGCAAGCGGAGAATAGACTTCATGCGCAAAAGGCAGTATTAGCGTCAATTTTAGCCTAATAGCGTAAAGTAAATATAATTAGCTCTGCGACGAAAGCCTGCGACAGTCGCAAGCGGAGAACCGTATTACATGCAATCTTGAATTTTTTAAAAGGTAAAAATTATACGGGTGGTATATTTTTACTTGATGAATAAATAGAAATCCGTCTACGGGGGACTCGCTGTAGGGATTTCGAGCGATGCCGATTTCAAGATGGAATGACACATCGCTACATAGGGAAAGCAACCTGGGAGACGCTGGGTTGCTTTTTATTATTTTCTATACAAGAAATAAAAAAACAGCCCTAAATTGATGCTTTAAGAGGCTGTCTGATAATTCTTATTCATTTGTAAGAAACACTTCTTCGCTGATTCCTAATAAGTGATGGATTTTTTCTGAAATTTCCTCTGTCGATGTATTTAAAGAAAGGGCAAGTTCTGAGAATAAAATGCTTTCAATTGAGACTAATAGTTTGCGGTCTTGTTCTGGGAATTTTTTATCATTATTTTCAAGCTCGTGTTTTTTTATAAGTAACGTATTAATTACTTTTGACATTTCTTTACGGTCACCTTTTTTGGCAATGGCTGAATAATTTTGTGTACGTTGGTTGCCTTTTTCAATCCATTCAATGCCAGGCTGTGTAAATAAATTCAAGATTTCTTTTGCCTCTTCTTTTTCCATAAGAGTAGAAATCGTTTTATTATCAACAGGAGTACTGATTTCTAATTTTTCATTATTAAGTGGATGTAAAACATAGTAGGTTTTTGTTACACCTGAAAAAGTTTTTTCGCTAATACCATCAATTTGGCATAATCCATGAGATGAATAGATGATTGTATCTCCAATGTTAAACATTATTTCGCCCCCAAGTACATATTGTCAACTAGGTTGACTATTTTCATTATACGTTATTTAAATAATATTGTCAACTTAGTTGACAAATGGTGCGTGGTTAAGTATATTATTCTCGAAAACATGAAGGTAAAGGAATGATGGAAGTGCAACATTTGGACTTATTTGACCTGATCAGTGAGCGACATAGTACGATACGACGAATTCTAGAAGAAAAATGGAATGAAATGAGCGATATTTCCATTTCGAATTCAGAATGGTACATCATGTCGAAGGTAAATAACCATCAACCAACTATATCGATGGTGGCTAAAAATGTGCAAATATCTCGGCAGGCAGCCCATAAATTTATAAAAAAATTAGCATCTAAGGGCTTGGTTGAGATTGTGCCAGGAAGTAATAATCGTGATAAATGTATTCAATTAACGGATCTAGGACAGATCTGTGTCGATAAATATATTATCTTGAAAAAGGAAATCGAGATGAAAATATCTGAAATGATTGATGTACATCAATTAAAAACCATCTTGAAAAGTGATTGGGGAATATAATGTAGAAGGCTGCCAAGACATGAAAAAATCAAGCAAGTCAGCCTCACTTCACTTTAATTTTGAAATGCTTTTGAAAGTTTTTCTGTAAATTCTTGTTGTTCATCCGATGATGATGCATTCCACCATTTTTCTAAAAATACTCCAAGGCCAGGTAGTAAATGCTCGTCTCCACGTGAAATAGCATCCTCTACAGTGTCGCGGAATTCAGCTGCACTATCACCTTGAACATTTGATGAAATGGCTTGTCTAATTTGAAAATTCATTACAATCGCCTCCTTAATGACTAGTCTGCGTCACTATGTCGAAACTATACATAGCAAATAAAGTGAATCCCGGTGAAATTTCTTTTTCCTTATGGATTTACCATACGTTTGCGCTCAAAACAGAAAGAGGCTGGGGCAAAGCCCAAAAACACCATTCACGAGTAAATGGTGTTTTTCCGGTGCGCGCAAAAATTGATTTTCGTTTCGGATACGTTTTCCTCGGGCACGTCCTAAGCCTGTAGTCTCAGGCATCGTGCTATTCCCGCAGGAGGCGACCCTCCACTACGTATAATTTAGAAA
>DAMDNS010000421.1:0-3041 GCA_032083605.1 Ureibacillus sp. | reverse complement strand
ATTGTTTTGAAGCAATGATCCTGAATCGTGTGCAAATTAAGACTGGCCACGAGAATTTTCGTTCACAAAAAGCCATTGAACGGTTAGGGGCAACAAAAGAGGGGATTCTTAGAAATCACATGATTCGTAAAGAAGGAATAATACGCCACACGGTCATGTACAGCATCATTAAGGAGGACTGGCCTGAAATACAAGCGCGGTTTATCGGAGAAATGCTAAATAATAATTAATTATAGTAAACGCTGTAATTTCAAAGCTTAACGTTTTTACTATTAAACGTGCAAATTTCGTATTATAATACAAGATATTACATAAAAATTCAAAAATGAGGGATGATCAATGAATTTAGTATGCGAGTCTAATAATTTAGAAGAGTATTTGATTGAATTGGATGTTGTAAATTATACACATCCCTTTATTAGGAATAAGGTGCATGAGCTCTTTAACGATGGACAAACAGAAATTCAAAAAGTGAAGATGGCATTCGAATTTGTTCGAGATGAAATTTCTCATTCCTGGGATATTCAAGGTAGAAAAGTTACATGTACAGCATCGGAGGTACTGGAATTTAAGGAGGGAATTTGTTATGCAAAGTCCAACCTTTTAGCCGCATTATTACGATCACAAGGTATTCCAACAGGCTTCTGTTATCAACGACTAATGCTGTTTGACACACCTGATAAGGGATATTCGCTTCATACCATGAATGCTGTATACTTGAGCTCATTGAACAGATGGATCCGTTTGGATGCTCGTGGCAACAAACCTGGTGTAAACGCCCAATTTTCTGTGGATGAAGAAAAATTAGCCTTTAAAGTAGATGAAAGTTTTGATGAAAAAGACTATCCAATCATTTATGCTAAGCCTAATACTAAAACAATTGCAGTTTTAAAAAAGAACTCTGATGCGGTAGAAATGTATAAGTATAGATTGCCCAATAGCCTATAGCACCAATTGGAATTTAAAGAAAATCTCTGCTTTTAACAGTAGAGATTTTCTTTATTATTTATCCAAAATATTCCTTTCAATTAATCCAGCCCAACCACCGGACTTCTTCTTTCCAATAGCAAAGTATCTCTCCAGATTCCATCTCTTTTTGCGATTTTTTCACGGATGCCAACAACTTTAAAGCCGTTTTTCTTATGTAGATGGATACTTGCTTCATTTTCGATGAATATTTTGGCTTCTAAAGTCCAGAATCCCTCAGCTTCTGATTGGACAATTAACTGTTGAAGTAGCTGATTCCCTACACCTTTACCCGCAGCCTCAGGATGGATATAGATGCTGTCTTCTCCGACACCAGAATAGACTTCTCTGTACGATACCGGAGTCAGCTTACACCACCCCAAAATTGTGGAACCTTCTGTTGCGACTAAGGAACAGGAAGGATTCGCTTTGCTAATCCATTGCTCATATGAAGAGGGAGCTTTTATTTCAAAAGTCGCGTTTTCCGTTGCAATACCCGCTTCATATATGGATTTAACCTGATCCCAATCATGTTTAGTTACTTTTCGGATTATAATTGTCATAGTTTGTCCCTCCAAAATAGGTTAAGTAGAGTTTAAATAAAAAACTTGCATTTTACAAATAATAAGGGTATAAATAAACCAAGAGGTGATAATTATGGAAAACAAACGTGATATTTTCCAAGTGCTAACGAGAAGATTTGGTTTATTGGATAAAAATTGTTGTGCTGTTGGAAATGTTGAAATCTCCATTGTTCAAAGCCATATCCTTTATGAGATCGATAAGCGATCTGAGCCATCAATGCAGCAAATTGCTGAATCTTTAGCAATGGATATTACTACATTCAGCAGACAAATTCAAAGCTTGGTCAACATGGAATTAGTAAAAAAAACACCGTCACCACAAGATAAGCGAGTATCCATTTTAAGTCTGACCGTGCAAGGGAAATTTGTAGCAACAAATATTGATCATTCCATGAATGAATACTTAGATGAAGTATTTTCTCATATGAACGAGTTTGAAAGAGAAACGGTGATTCGTTCACTTAAGTTATTAAACGAAGCAATGTCAAAATCCTCTGTTTGCTGTAAACCTTTATATTAAGCGAGAGAAATCTTGCTTTTATTTTTAATTAATACTTGTAAGTTGCAACTAAAATGGGAGGTTATATGATGAATTCTTGTAGAAGAGATCATGAAGTCATAAGTACATGCTGTGATTCAAGTAGTGAAAAGGTTAAATTCGTGAATAATGAGGCTACGCAGTTGAATGAGTTACCAATCGCTGTTATTGGGGCTGGTCCAATTGGATTAGCAGCAGCTGCCCATTTAGCGAATCAGGGACAGAAATTCATCTTGTTGGAAGCAGGCTCAAAGGTCTGCAGTAATATCCTTGAATGGAGTCATGTACGACTTTTCTCGCCATGGCAATATAACGTTGATAAAGTTGCTAAAAAAATACTTAGCGCCAATGGATGGAGTGAGCCGCCAGCAGAAGCTCTTCCGACCGGGAAAGAGTTAGTTGAATTTTATTTAGAACCCTTATCAAACTTACCTGAAATCAAAAAGAATCTATATTTAAATTCTAAAGTAGTTTCAATTAGCAAGAAGAGCCTAGATAAGATGAAAAATTTAGGAAGAGAGAAAACCTCATTTATTATTTATGTCGAACAACAAGGGGTTACTAATAGAATTGAGGCAAGAGCGGTAATCGATGCGAGCGGCACATGGGCAAATCCTAACCCAGTCAATGCTGATAATGTTTGGACAGCAGAAGAGAGAGCCCTTAACGATCACATTTACTATGGTATACCGGATATTAATGGCCGCGATCGACAACGATATATCGGTAAACGAGTTGCAGTAATTGGAGGTGGCCACTCAGCGATCAATTCCATTCTAGAAATTGCGCAATTGGAGGATAGTTTAGAGATTTACTGGGTTATGAGAAAGAAGAAAGTTGATGATGCCTATGGCGGTGAAGAAAAAGACGCCTTGCTGGCAAGAGGAGAATTAGGAAGTCGAATTCATCAACTGGTTGATGATGGCAAAGTGAAGGTCTTAACTCCTTTTATG
>DAMDNS010000420.1:0-3058 GCA_032083605.1 Ureibacillus sp. | reverse complement strand
ATAAGTAAACAACAGGATGATCCAGCTGTTGAGTTTTACGGATTGTTCAGAAAACAGCAGCTGATTGCGGGGATGCGTTTTCATTATTATGAGATGAATTTGCACTCCAAAATATGCAAAATTGGTGGTGTCGGTCTTGTAGCGGTAGATTTACTCCATAAAAAAGAGCGTGCTGCAAAGAAGCTAATTGAACGGTTTCTTGAAAGTTTTAAGGAAAAAGGTGTGCATCTCGTTGCTTTATATCCATTTCGACCAGATTTTTATAAGAAAATGGGGTTCGGCTATGGAGCTAATCAATACCAATACTTCATAGAGCCTTCCAGCTTTCCAACAGGGCCAACAAAAGAGCATTTAACCATGGTGAATGAAAAGGATATAGAACTTCTAGCTGCCTGCTATAACCGTTTTACGCAAAAAACACACGGCATGATTTATAAGACGGAGTTTGAATGGAAGGCAGTATTTAAAAATCCAGAAAACCGAATAGTAGCTTTTCGGAAGAATGATAAAATACAAGGATATATTGTATTTGCTTTCAAAAAGCAAAGCGACACAAATTTTATGCGAAACAATTTGATTATAAAAGAACTTGTCTATGAAACTCCCGATGCATTAATGGAAATTAGTACGTTTTTAAATAGCCAAGCCGATCAGGTGTCCCGTATCGAGTGGAACACACAGGACGAGAAGGTACGCTTTTTAGTAAAGGATGCCCGAAATGGCTCGCCCGAGTTAATCCCGAGCATATATCATCCAAGTGCTACATCCGGCATTGGGTTAATGTACCGAATCATCAATGTAAAAGGTTTTCTCCAACAGTTAAATGCTATTCAATTTTATGCACCTGACGTGAGATGGAAACTGACAGTGACTGACTCTTTTTTTGCCGAAAACCAAGGGGAATATGTAGTGCACATTAAAAATGGAGTACTTGAATTAAGTGAAGAAGAGGATTACGAAGTAGAAGTTAAAATTGATATCGCTGAGCTCACCTCTTTGTTAATGGGTGCAGTGAAGCTTAAAGAATTATATATGTACAGCAAGGTGGAGATTAGTGATCCAATCTTCCTAAATATATTGGATTCACTATTTACTAGATTGGAAAAACCAATATGTATGACAGCTTTTTAATATAAATAGTTGTGTTTCTATGTGCAATAGTTTACTTTTACTAATTGCACTTTTTTTCGTGCCAATAAAATCTTCATGTATAGGCCTCCCCCTGATTGTGCTCCCTCTTTTATTATTTTTTCTTTTTCTCATTAAAAAAACCAAACAGTATTGCCAATGAAATAATGAACGTTAATATCACTGGGAACCACGGTGACAAACTCATTTTAATCTCCTCCTAACAGCTGAATCGACAAGTTGTTTAATTTGTCTTATTTTTTCGCCTTCCATATATAATACGGATAAATTGAATATAAGTTTCAAATTTTAACCAATTATCCAAAATAATAGTTTCAAATATAGGTAAATCAATACTTTAAAATAGTCGTTTTGCCGCGCTCTGTTAATAATACTCGATGGCTTAATTCTTCAACCCATGTTTTTGGGTTCAACTGATATGTCCCATATTGATTTTGATATGTATAGCTGCCAACATTAATGGTGATGGCTTCTGGCTCGTGGAGTACACGCTGAATATATTTCTCATAATGATGCTGTACAGGGATTTCGAAAAGCTCAATTACATCCCCTACCTCCATATACTTCTCCAGATACAGGAAAAAGTAATAATTACCAATACCGCCAACTTCATAAATGAACGGCATTGATAAAACTGGTTCTACAATTTCTCGCCACCATTCATCCGTATCATATACAGAGAAACTCATACCGCATTCATATATTCCGCCATTATTATAATCTTCAATCTCATCAGGCATAGTGAACCTTTTTGATGATGCTAAGAAATGGATACCAGACATTACTTTTTCCCTCACTCTAAGATCAAATTTAAATACGTCGTTTTGCAATGATTGTTTGAACAAACTTCTACTTAAAAACCGTATATTCTGATTAAGCTTATGGACATCAGAGGTCTTTTCACGAAGAAAATCATTGTGGTCAAAATAGATAATTTCATCGATTAGGGAAAGAGCTCTTTTAGCTCTAATAAATTCATGCAAGCACCCTTATTAATAGTATAAAAAGGAGCATTTATCCCATTGATAAACACTCCTTACACTAGCTCACATGCTGCTCTACTTGCTTTTTCTTTTTCACATTAAATATTATAACACCCATTATAATGAAAATTACCCCCAAAATATCTTCCCATTTCAAATCAACCTGGGGTAATGTTAAAAATCCTGTTACGTCAAAGATCAGTGAAAAGGTTAGCTGCGCGATGATACTGATTAAAACGGTTTTCGTTGGACCAAGTCGTTTCATCGCTGTAATCATCGAGTAAATAACTCCGACTCCCACCAAACCAAAAAACCAATAGCTTGTTTTCATGCCGCTTACATTAAAAATATTAGCCCCTTCTATTAAAAGACCAATTACCAAAGCTGCAATGCTTCCCGTTAATAACACAAAAGTAGTGGCAAACCATGAGCTCACATGTTCATTCAGATGGCGATTGAAAATATTTTGCAAGCCGATAAAAGCCCCTGCTACCAATGCTAAAAGTACTCCTAAAATCAACGTATTCTCTCCTCGTAAATATTATTTTTCGCTAGCTCAACCAGTCGATCGTAATCCACTATCAAAATCGAATTTTCTTTTCGTTCAACTATGTTCTGCTTGCATAGGTCCACAATAATCCGATTCATATGGCGTTTACTCGTCCCTATTAAATCTGCTGCATCCTTTAAATCTCGTGCGGGTATTGTTACACCATCAAGTGACACGGATAATAAGTAACTGCATAATCTAACCTCCACCGGATACATTAGATTAAAGGTTAACGCATTGGAATTCGCATATAATTTTTCTGTAATTCTTTCCAGAACGAATTGAACAAATGGCAAATGACTCATCCCAATTTGCTGCGCTAGATGAATTGGAATCGTCAGTAATTTGACATCGGTCATGGCTTCAACTGTATTCA
>DAMDNS010000419.1:0-3069 GCA_032083605.1 Ureibacillus sp. | reverse complement strand
ATTGGCAATACAACATCCTGTTCACGCACACCCATGCTATCGGCTAGCCCGAGTGCAAGGCTATGGAGAACCAGCCCTCGATGGGAATAGACAACACCTTTTGGCATACCAGTCGTTGCGCTGGTATAGCACATGCCAGCGGGAGCGTTTTCATTTAAATCCTTAGGGAAATCAAATGTATCCGTGCTTTCTGCCAATAATTTTTCATAGGAATGAATATTAGGGAAGCTGGATTCCGGAATGTCCAGATTATCCTGCATCACGATGATCTGTTTAACTGTTTTTAAATAGGGAATTGCTTTTTCGAAGAGTGGGAAAAGATCACCATCGATTAATAAGATCTCATCCTCGGCATGGTTGATGACATAGATAATATGTTCAGGAGATAAACGAATGTTGATCATATGCAAAATAGCCCCAGCGCAAGGTACTGCAAAATAAGCTTCAAGATGGCGATGATGATTCCATGCAAATGAGCCGACCTTCGTGCCTTGTTTCATGCCAAGCTTTGTTAAGGCATTGGCTAGTTTGCGTGTACGCTTCGTATATTCTTTATAGGTAATACGATGAATGGTATCGGCACTAGTCCTCGAAATGATTAATTTCTCTGGATAATATCTTTCAGCCCGTTCCAAAAAGCTAGTTAACAATAACGGTGTATCCATCATAATTATCAACCTCCCTATATTTACATAGTTAAACTTTGTTGAGGATAAGAAAATAGTCCTTAACTATTTATATTGAAAAGGAGAAATCATTAGAACGCGAAATATGTGTAAATGGTAGAAAAAAATAATATTACAAGGTTCTAAAAAAAGATTGAGAGATGGAGTTTAACGAGAAAAAGGCAATTGTTTTAGTATCCTCGGGTTTCATCATATAATGGTGATAGAAAAGATAGGAGTGAGTTATTTTGACAGTGGAGATCCCATTCAAAACGTTGGTTAATGGAGTAAAGATGCCATATTTGGGCTTGGGTGTTTACAAAATGACCAATCGTGAAGAAACGATTCAAGCTATAAGTAAAGCATTGGAAATTGGTTATCGAGCGATTGATACAGCCGCACTTTATTACAATGAGGAAGAGGTTGGGGAGGCGATTCGAGCTTCCGGCGTTCCGAGAGAAGATATTTTTGTTACCACAAAGGTATGGAACAGTGACCAGGGGTATGATGAAACCTTACGTGCTTTTGAAACCTCATTAAAAAAACTAGGTCTTGAGTATGTGGATTTGTATTTGACTCATTGGCCAGTGGAAGGAAAGTTTGTCGATACGTATCGTGCCATTGAGCGCCTTTATGAAGAAAAGCTAATTCGTGTATCTGGTGTTTCAAACCACCATATTCACCACCTTGAAAAAGTAGCTGCAAATGCCAATGTGAAGCCCATGGTGAATCAGGTTGAATTACATCCATATCTCACGCAGGAAGAATTAAGGGCGTTTTGTAAGGAAAATGAAATTGCCGTGACAGCTTGGTCGCCACTTGGCCGTGGAGGAATTTTGGCGGATGAGGCTATCATGAAAATTGCTGGAGAGCTCGGGAAGTCTACAGCACAAGTAATCCTTCGATGGCATTATCAGCACGATATTATTTCAATCCCAAAATCGGTTACACCGAGCCGCATTGAAGAAAACGCTCGGATATTTGATTTTGAGCTATCTGACGATCAAATGGGACAGCTCGATCAGTTAAATAAAAATCAACGTTTCGGCCAAAATCCGGATAGTTTTAAGTTTGATTTCTAAAGTCTTTTAAGAATAAAAAATTCCCTCAATCTTGATGGAACGCTTTCTCTTTTAAGGTGCAAAAACGGGAATAGGGGTGAAAGCGCAGTGATTTTCTACCCCTATTTCATAATAACTAGATGTGGATTTCAGTGCTTGAAAAATAAAGGGAAATTTTCCGTTTATATTGGGAAATCGCTAATTTTTCCTTCAAATAAAGGTAGCTTTTCCGTTTATATTGCCCAAATCCTTATATTTTGCCTTATTTTGAGGAGTTAATCGGAAAAACTCCGTTTATTCTCTGCTCATAAGCCTCCATTTTAAACATAGACGGAAATTCTCCGTCTAACAATTCTTGTACCTACACAAACATTAAACATGGACCTAATACGGTTTTACGAAATAGAAAAAGCATGGCAATTCCACGATGGATTACGATGCTTCTTCTTTCACCTATTTTTTCACTTTTTTCATTCCAAAAGAGAACCTGTTGAGTACTCTTTCTATGATAGAAATGTTATTGATTTTTGACAACAATCCGCTTATTTAAGAATGGGTGTTCAAATTCAAGCTGAATCGCGTGTAATTCATAGTCGCCAGAGTCTGTCTGTCTTGCGTTGTACATTGTGTCGCCGACGATTGGGTGACCGATATGGGCCATATGCACACGGATTTGATGGGTACGACCTGTTTCGAGTACTAGATGGACTACACAAGTACCTTTAAAACGCTTTACCACTTCAAAATGAGTAATCGCATGCTGGCCGGATGGGGAAACGACACGGCGAGTTCCATGGTGGCGGTCTTTTCCGATAGATTCATTAATCGTCCCATTGTCTTGGCGAATGTTTCCTTGTACTTCAGCCTCGTAAGTGCGGATGATGGATTTTTCCTCAATCATTCTGTCGAAAATAGACTTCGCAATGGGGTGCTTTGCAACTAATAACAACCCTTTCGTTCCAAGATCCAAACGATGTACATGCTCTGCATATTGACCGCCATTTTCTTGAATATGGGCCATCACATGATTCATGCAAGTATCCACATCCCACTCATCGTTAGGGTGGGTTGCCATTCCTTTTGGTTTTGAAACAATTAAGCAATGCTCATCCTCATAGCGAATTGTTAGCTCACATGTTTTGGTTGGCTTGTAATTTGATGGGGATGCTTCGTAGTTAAAGGAAAGGATCGTGCCCGCTTTCAAAGGGTCCTTCCACAAAACAGGACTGCCATCTTCCAACGTTACGGCTTTTGCCATACGTAATTCATGGACAATTTTCTTCCCAAGTCGCCACTTTTCACGCAATAATTCTTCTACAGTTAGTCCTTCTTGAACGATTTCA
>DAMDNS010000418.1:0-3082 GCA_032083605.1 Ureibacillus sp. | reverse complement strand
TGGTAACCCTTTTGTTGTGTTTTGAAAAATTTTGTCGATATATAAAAATACAGTTGACTAAATAATTATGCAGAATTATACTAACGTTATCATGGCAGATTTGGTAGATGATAGGTAATCTGCATATCCAGATTCATCTACATGAGGACTTTAAATATAACAGTAATTTTCTTATTTAGGGGTGAAAGAATTGAAAGTTGGAATAATAGGGGCAACAGGATACGGTGGGTTAGAGTTAATCCGCTTCTTGCACAATCATCCAGAAGTCGAAAAAATTGAATTATTTACTTCTTCTGAAGAAGGAGCAATTTTTTCTTCTAAATTTGGACATTTATTATCAATCCACGATACACCATTACAGAAAATTGACGTGGAGACATTAGCAAAGTTTGACGTAGTATTTACAAGTACTCCATCCGGGGTAACAAGTAAACTATTGCCTCCATTAGTAGGGATTGGACCAAAGCTAATAGACCTTTCAGGTGATTACCGCCTAAAAGATTTGGCTTCTTATGAAAGATGGTACAAAAAACAACCTGCTCCTGAAACGATTGTGAAAGAAAGTGTTTATGGGCTAACTGAATGGAATGAGGCAAATATAAAATCTGCTAGTCTAATAGCCAATCCTGGTTGTTACCCTACTGCAGTCTTGCTCTCATTACTGCCTCTAATAAAAGAAAGATTAATCGATCCTAATTATCTAGTGATTGATGCAAAGAGTGGTGTTTCCGGGGCGGGAAATAAGCCTTCACAAACAACCCATTACAGTGAAATGAATGAAAATTTCTCTATATATAAAGTTAACGAACATCAACATATACCAGAAATAGAGCAAGCAATTGCACTGTTTGCAGACGCTCAAACGTCTATTACGTTTAATACACATCTTGTGCCAATGACACGTGGTATATTAGCCACTTCCTATGCACCAGTATTGCCAGGTGTAACGAACAGGCAACTGAATGATTGTTTACTGGAAACGTATAAAAATCATCCATTTGTTCGGGTAGTGCAGGATGTTTCATCAATAGGAACAAACCGCGTTAAAGGTTCAAACTATTGCGATATCTTCGCGAGGCTTGACGAAAGAACGAATAGAGCTACGATTGTTGGCGTAATTGACAATCTTGTAAAAGGGGCTGCCGGGCAAGCAATCCAAAATATGAATGTTCAATCTGAGTTGCCGCAAACGCTTGGGCTGGATGTAATTCCGTTATTTATTTAAGGGGGAGAAAATGTTGAGTACATTATATGAGATTAGAAAGATATCAAGTAAAAATATTGTTTCGCCAAAAGGATTTACTGCAGCTGGGATGCATTGCGGCATCAAGCATAAGAAAAAGGATTTAGCTTTACTAGTAAGTGAAGTTCCAGCAAGTGTTGCAGGAGTATTTACTACAAACGCAATTCAGGCTGCTCCGCTAAAGGTGACAAAAGAGGTAGTTTACAATTCAGGTAAAATGCAGGCGTTGATCGTAAACTCTGGCAATGCAAATGCTTGTACTGGAAAGCAAGGAATTACTGATGCATATGAAATGCAAAGCTTGGCGGCATTGAAGCTGGGAATTAACCCTTCACTAGTAGGGGTAGCATCAACGGGGGTAATTGGTGAAATTATGAAAATGGAACCTATCCGTACAGGTGTTGAAAAGCTGGACTTAGGGGATTCCCTTGAGCATGGAATCGATTTTGCTCAAGCGATTTTAACAACTGATACTGTCATGAAAAATACTACTTATTGTACATTAATCGATGGCAAAGAAGTAGTGATTTCAGGCACTGCAAAAGGATCGGGCATGATTGAACCGAATATGGCAACTATGCTTGGCTTTATCGCAACAGATGCGAATATTGAATCTGATGTTTTGCAAAAAGCTCTTTCTGACATCACAAATATCACATTTAACGCCATTACGGTTGATGGAGATACATCTACAAATGATTCGGTAATCGTGATGGCAAATGGATTGGCAGGAAATGATTCGCTAACACCAGCTCATCCAGACTGGCATAATTTCTACAGCACATTACAGTTAGTGGCTGAAGATTTAGCAAAAGCCATTGCCAGAGATGGTGAAGGGGCAACTAAGCTGATTGAAGTTGAAGTAGCTGGTGCTGTATCGGATGAAGAAGCTCGTAAAATAGCTAAAACTGTAGTGGGTTCGCCTCTTGTAAAAACTGCAGTGTTTGGGAATGACGCAAACTGGGGTCGTATCATTGCTGCTGTTGGATATAGTGGAGCAACAGTAGATCCAGAAAAGATTTCTATCAAAATCGGTAATGCATTAATGGTTCACGATGGAGAACCGGTTCCTTTTTCAGAAGAGGAGCTTATTAAAATCCTAAAAGCGAATGAAGTGAAAATTTACGTGTCCTTAGGGCAAGGTGAGGGACACGGCTTAGCGTGGGGGTGCGATTTAACTTATGACTATGTCCAAATCAATGCTTCCTACCGCTCGTAAAAAAATCGTCATTAAACTTGGCGGAAGTACATTAGAAGGCTTAAACCAAGCCTTCTTTTCCAATTTCAAAAACCTTCAGCAGCAAGGATATGACATTGTTATTACTCATGGTGGCGGCCCTGCAATTAATAGAGAACTAGAAAAGCAGAATGTAAGCTCATCCGTACTAAATGGGATTCGTGTTACAAGTGAAGAAGCCATCAACATTGTCCAGTCTACATTAACAGGGAAAGTCAACCCTGCTTTAGTTGGTGAGTTAAATAAGGCGGGGATTCTGGCGATTGGTTTAAATGGCTTTGATGGGAATTTACTGAAGAGTGAGTTTCTAGACCAAGATACTTATGGCTTTGTAGGGAAGGTCACTTCTGTAAATACAGACTTGATCAATACTCTTTGCGAAAATCATATCGTTCCAGTGATTGCTTGTGTAGGTGCCACATTTGACGGGCAAGCACTTAACATTAATGGAGACACGGTTGCAAGCGAGGTTGCTTTAGCAATTGAAGCAGAGAGCTTATTGCTTGTGACGGATGTGTCTGGCATTCGCATTGAAGGACACTATCAAGAGGAAGCAACTCCTGCTTTAATCGCCGAATGGATTGGTGAGGGTCATATCTATG
>DAMDNS010000417.1:0-3086 GCA_032083605.1 Ureibacillus sp. | reverse complement strand
TGATTTGATTTATCGTAAGTGAGACGTTCTTGCAAGTCCTTTGCAATCACATCACAAATTGAATTATCTAAACCAAGGTCCTCTGCAATCTCTTTGAAACGATTCACAACAGTTTGCAACTTTTGCGCTACATCGCCATTATTCAATGCTGCATCAGCCAATTCGATTAACAGATCCGTTACTTTAATATCGTCTCCGAAACGTTTACCTGGTGCTGATACTGCAATAATCTTTCTTGCAGGATTGGATTTTACAATATTTGCTACTTTTCTAATTTGTTCTGCATTAGCAACGGATGTACCACCAAATTTACATACAATCATTTCACCAAATCCTTACTATTCAAAATTGTATTTCCCGAAAAAACATTTGATTGTTCACAGTGTACAAATTTTACAACCTGACGTCAAGCCTATTTATAGAAATCGATAAGATTTGTGCTATAATGTGAAAATCGAAAAAAAATCTCTATCACTTCATCGCATAATCATGTACGCGTTATTAAATTTATCAGTATATTATATGTAATTTCTTGAATAAGGAAAGCATAATTGCCTAAAACCAAAGAAATCCGCATATTAAAAAGAAAAGAAAACCGTGTACATCGTTCGCAAACGACGCACACGTTTACTATTCAAGGAGCACAAGTATCATTTTTAATACGTCAATTAATTATATAACATCTTTACTGTTTCGCAAGACACAATAATTGTTATTTGTATACATTTATTTCAGATTGAAAGCTTTTAAATAGCAAATTTCTTCAAACCTAAAGTGAAGCTCCCCTTCTTTATTAATCAAACTTATAGTTCCCTTATCTACCTTCATTAATGTTGCGATAAACATTCCCTTTGCTGTCACAATTTTAAAGTCCTTTCCGATGTACTGCTTCAGCATAAGGAATAAGGGGCTTCCAAAAAATATATTAATGAAATTTGGATTTTTTGCAACAATTTCACCGAATTGAAAGGCAAGCTTGCGTCGAAGTTGTTGATTAGCACAATGCAATGATGGTTCTTCAATAATTATCTTTTCAGAATCATCCCTTTTAATAGTAAGAAGTCTTCTATATGATATAAATACTGACGACCCATTCTGATTAATTTGCAGAAAATCTTTACCTGCATTCGTGATTTTTCCACATAAACAAATTGTTTTCTTAGGTTTTTTTTCTATATTCGAATTATTGGAGGAATCGTCTTCATTTTGTTGAATATTATCTTCACATTTTACATGTGCCGAGACATTCTCGCCACGCATTTCAAGAAAATGGAGCTGCAACTGTCTTGTGTTTTCAATATCACTTTGCGAACCCAATGAACGTAGTAGGTCATTTGCAGCTTCGATGCATGCCTGCAGCTCATCTAATTCTCCTTGATTCAGCGGACTGTTAGGAGAAGCGAATTTACGTGTTCTTTTTCTCTTTTGGCAATAATATGGGGATCCAAACAAATCTTTTGGGTGAATACAATTGCATGTACTCTGATGACAATTTATACATCTTTCCATAAAGATGCACCTTCATTCTCTATATTTTCTTTAGATTGAATGTTCTTTTTTACCTTGCTTTTAATAGTGAAACTTCTGTTAAATAAATTTATTAAAAGTCGTGTAACTAGCTCTATAGTGTATCTGTTGCCTTCTTTGACTTTGTTTGTTTTCAACCGCGCTAAATTAATCTGTTTTCTGTTTAATACGCGTATGATTCCCCATAATCCCAATTCCACATCCCAACGAATATTTCCTGACCGGTACATATAATCCCCTGAGCGATTTAAGTAGCCGCCTGCACCATAAAAAAATTGTAAATTACTTCGAGATCCGACCGTGTTGTGATCATCTACTGAAACAATTGATGCATTCATATCATTTTCACTTCGATAAAACTTGTGACCATGGATTACAAAGGAGTGGGCTCTTGCGCGGTCTGCCGGGAAAGTTAATCTCATATTGATTGGGTCGCCAGGATATGCTAAATATAAAGGCGTACTTGGATCTTCGAATTTTTTTGAGCTAAAGACTTTGTGGATATCTCTAAAGTTTTTGATGCGATTACTGAAGCGTTCATTTCGATAATTGAACCCTCTTGAGCCTTGATCTTCGAAATCAGCTAATTCATCTTCTTCATCGTCTTCAAATAGCACTTGTGGGTCGATAATCAAATCTCCATCTTTATCTAATAGTCGCACACCATCATGCATGAGAAGGCAATATTCCCTAAACTCCGGTAATATTGGGGTGGATATAATTAGTTGGCTTCCTTTTTCTACTTCTTCTCTTGTTTTAGAATGCAAATATTTTGCGCCTCTTGGTTCTGCTATTAACATTCCAAATGCCCCGTGATGTCGATGGTTCCTAACATCTGCCATATCCCACAGATTTGCACAGCCAAAGCCTTGGTCAATATACCAATAATACGTTCTACTTTCTCCGGGACCAATCGTTTGATCATAGTTAAATCCTACTGTGGCGCCATCTGAATGTCTAACATCATAATCAGCCATTTGTGCATGCAGGGAAATTCGTTTTGATGGAGGGAAAAAAGCATCTACCGGTACATCAGGATATCCATGTCGTCCATCGTGATGGTCTTCTCCAGTTAATCTATTTGTTAAAGTTACCTCGACATATTCTCCAATATTTGCTCGAAGTATAAGTGGCTCGGGATTTAAGCAGCCCCATAAAATGTCATCAACATCTTCTTTCAGTGCAAAAACGATACCATACGGATCATGATCGCCATCATCGTTATATTCAATTTTTGTGTTTAGTGCAACGACTTCGTATTTACGCACTACTGCATTTTTTGGGTATTCAATTTTTTCTACGCTAGCAGGCTGTGGTTTTTCCCCGGTTTTACGTGGCAATGGTTCGTCTCTCCATGGAATCTTAGGACGATCCGGTAAAGGCTTTAAGTGCTTTACTCGTTTTTCATAGGAACGGAAAATACCCCAGTTACCTAGCCACAGGTCATCAATCGAGCCATAATGATAGAGCATATCATAATCCCCTTCACCCTCCATGTTAAATTCCAATGTGAAGGTTTCAGCGATTACAAGATGTTGCTGTTGGTCTAACTCTGAATC
>DAMDNS010000416.1:0-3090 GCA_032083605.1 Ureibacillus sp. | reverse complement strand
CAATTTGGGCATTTTTCATGGCCAAGTCGACAAGCTCTTTTTTCGTGCCGCGCTTTGGAATAAGGACTTTTACATCCAATAATTTTTCTAAAAGTGACTTATCTGTGTCAGATGGAATGAAGATTTCCTTAGGTTTGATATGTTCTGGGATGTCGTAGAATCTGCCGACAAATGTAAGAAATTCTTCTTCTGGATCTCGATAAATCGGGAAAACGGATATATCTCGTTCAATCAGTTTTCCTTGGCGGACAAAGAATACTTGAACACACATCCACCCTTTCTCTACCGCATATCCGAACACATCTCGATTCGATAAATCTGCCGAAACCATTTTCTGTTTTTGCATGACTGTTTCAATGTGGGTGATTTGATCGCGAAATTCCTTTGCCCGTTCAAATTCCAGATTTTCGGCAGCCTCCAGCATTTTCTTTTCGATATCCAATTTGACATCCTCATAACCGCCGTTTAAAAATTTCGCAATTTCCTCGATCATTTCATCGTAAACTTTTGGTTCAATGTCTTTAACACATGGAGCCAGACATTGACCAAGATGGTAGTACAGACAAACACGATCAGGAAGTCGGGCACATTTTCTTAATGGGTACAAACGATCTAGCAGCTTGCGTGTTTCATTTGCCGCACCTGCATTTGGATAAGGGCCGAAATATTTGGCCTTATCTTTTTTGACTTTTCGCGTTGTTAAGATGCGCGGATATTTTTCGTTTGTGATTTTGATATATGGATAGGTTTTATCATCGGTCAACATGATATTATATTTCGGATCATGAAGCTTGATTAAATTTAACTCTAAAATTAACGCCTCTAAGTCACTTGATGTGACGATATATTCAAAGTCCTCGATTTCACTTACTAAACGCTGTGTCTTGCCATCATGTGAACCATTAAAGTAAGAGCGAACTCGGTTTTTTAGCACCTTTGCTTTACCTACATAAATAATCGTTCCCTGACGATCCTTCATTAAATAACAGCCAGGTTCATCCGGTAAAATGGCTAACTTGTTTTGAATTGTTTCATTCATCTATCTCACCCTTACGAGCTTTTTTATCTATTATATAGGATTTAAAGAGGTTTAAGCGATCGAAAACTAGATTTTCAACCATTCTGGCAATATTCTTCATGATATTTTTTACGAAAGAAAAAGAAGTGCCTATGCAATCTAGACACTCCCTATATTTTCAACATATCAGCATTAGAAAGATACGATTTATCACCTAATGGAAAAAATCGATGTATTTTCTTTTGCAGATATATACCAAAGCGTATACATTTTTATCAGCAAATGAAAATCCCAAAAGCATGGATACTTTTGGGACAATTTTTTTATTGATTTTCGTTGATGAATTCGATTAAAGCTTCTTTTGGTTGGAAACCAACTGTTTTCGCTTTTAGCTCACCGTCTTTGAATAATAGTAATGTAGGAATAGACATTACTTGGTATTCAGCGGCAGTAGCTTGGTTGTTGTCTACGTCTAGCTTAGCGATTTTAACTTGTTCGCCGATTTCTGAATCGATTTCTTCTAATACAGGAGCGATCATTTTGCATGGTCCACACCAAGTAGCCCAAAAATCTACTAATACAACGCCTGAAGCGATTTCTTCTGAAAAGTTTTGATCTGTTACATGTACAATTGCCATTTTAATAGCCTCCTTAAATCTAACATCTTTATGTAGTATATCACGATGGAATTGAATGAGATAGTAAAGTGAACTGAAATTGAAACATAAAATTTACAATTCTTCTATAATCTTAATAATGAAAAATAGGTCCAAAATAAAACTAATTCGTTACAAGCATCCCTGTAAACCCAAATTAAAACCTCGCCATTATTTTGGCGAGGTTTCAGACTTACTATCCAGCTAGATTATTAAGAATTCACTTTTAAAGCTTTGAATTCTTCGATTAGCATTGGAATTACTTCGAATAAATCGCCGACAATTCCATAGTCTGCTACTTTGAAGATATTTGCTTCAGGATCCTTGTTAATAGCAACAATCACTTTAGAATTTGACATACCAGCTAAATGTTGGATTGCTCCAGAAATTCCGGCTGCAATGTAAAGGTCAGGCGTAACTACTTTACCTGTTTGACCGATTTGTAGTGAATAATCGCAGTAATCCGCATCACATGCACCACGTGAAGCACCAACTGCACCACCAAGTAAATTTGCAAGCTCCTTTAATGGCTCGAAACCTTCAGCTGATTTCACCCCACGTCCACCAGCAACAACAATTTTCGCTTCGGATAAGTCAACACCAGTAGTAGCTTTACGCACTACATCTTTAATGATTGTACGTAAATTTTGCACATCAACCGTTACTGATGTTACATCACCAGTTAGGCTTGCATCTTTTTCAAGAGGCTTGATGTTGTTTGGACGAATTGTCACAAATGATACGCCATCTTTAATTTTTACTTTTTCAAATGCTTTACCAGAATAGATTGGGCGGATGAAGACTGCATCGTCCCCCTCACCTTCAATCTCAGTTACATCAGATATTAAACCAGATTTTAATCTTGATGCTAATTTAGGAGATAAATCTTTTCCTAAAGATGTATGGCCAAATACAATTCCTTCTGGCTTTTCTTGATCATAAACTGCTAAAAAAGCCTGGCTATAGCCGTCGGAAGTGTATGATTTTAAATGTGGATGTTCAACCGTTACAACACGATCTGCACCGTACGCGATTAATTCGTTGGCAAGTCCAGTTACACTATCGCCAAGTAAAACGCCTACAACTTCTCCGCTATCAGCAATTTGTTTTGCTGCTGCCACTGCTTCAAATGAAACATTACGTAAACTACCATCACGAACTTCACCTAACACTAATACTTTGTTTGCCATATAAATTTCCCTCCGTTACCCTCTTTGTTTACGGATAAGAAAGTATATAACTTTCTTATCCGCATAAGTGCAACTATGACTAATCGCTTTAGATCTTTTCGATTAGCCAAGTTTTCTAATCCTTAGACTACTTTTGCCTCTGAATGAAGTAAGTTAACAAGCTCTTTTACTTGCTCTGAAAGTTCCCCTTCTAAAACGCGACCAGCCGCTTTTTGAGGAGGCAGGA
>DAMDNS010000415.1:0-3101 GCA_032083605.1 Ureibacillus sp. | reverse complement strand
ATATTTTATATAGTGTGATTGATCCGCGAATAAAACTGAAAGGAGCGAAAAAATAATGGCGAATAGTAGATTGCAATTCGAAAAAATTGAACCGGAAAAGTTTAATATTGTCGGTATTAAGCAAGAAGAGACAGAAAAACTGGCAGATAAATCGGTATCCTTTTGGACAGAAGTATTCCTGCGTTTTTCACAAAACAAGCTTGCTATTTTTGGCGTGATTGCATTAATAGTCATTGCTTTACTAGCAATTTTTGTCCCTGTTTTTTCACCTTACAGTTATCGGGAGCAATTAGGGATATATAATTCCCCTCCATCAGCAGCCCATTGGTTTGGTACGGATGATTTAGGGCGCGACGTTTTCGTCCGGGTATGGCAAGGAGCCCGAATCTCCTTATTCATCGGGATTACTGCTGCTGTGATTGATTTAATCATCGGTGTTTTATGGGGAAGCATTTCAGGTCTTTCAGGTGGAAGACTAGACAATATCATGATGCGAATTGCTGACGTATTATCGGCTGTTCCTTACCTGCTTGTTGTTATTATTTTACTTGTTGTTTTAGAACCAGGGTTGCTGCCAATGATTATTGCCTTGTCTATAACTGGATGGATTAATATGGCACGTATCGTACGTGGAGAAGTGTTATCCATTAAAAACCAGGAATATGTGTTGGCAGCCCGTACACTGGGTGCAGGTACATGGCATTTAATTCAAAGGCATCTAATACCTAACGCATTAGGTGCAATATTAGTAACAATGACTCTAACAATTCCTTCAGCAATTTTCACTGAATCTTTTTTAAGCTATTTAGGGCTGGGTGTTCCTGCACCAACAGCGAGTTGGGGAACAATGGCATCCGAGGGAAACAAAGCATTGACATCTGCGCCATGGCGTCTTTTCTTCCCGGCATTTTTTATATCATTAACGATATTTGCATTTAATGCAGTAGGTGACGGATTGCGGGATGCATTAGATCCTAAATTACGGAAATAGGAGGGGTGAAAAAATGGCGAAGAAACTGTTGGAAGTAAATGATTTAAAAATCAACTTTAAAACCTATGCGGGAATTGTACAGGCCGTGCGAGGAGTTAGCTTTGAATTATTTGAAGGCGAAACATTGGCAATTGTAGGTGAGTCAGGCTCTGGGAAAAGTGTGACCAGTAATGCGATTATGAAGCTGATTCCGCAACCGCCGGGTATTTATGCGGGTGGGGAGATCAAATTGGATGGCCGTGATCTGGTTCCTTTAACCGATAAGCAAATGTCAAAGGTTCGTGGAAATGAAATAGCGATGATTTTCCAGGATCCAATGACTGCCTTAAATCCAACAATGCGAGTAGGCCGTCAAATTACCGAAGTAATTTTGAAGCACCAAAAAATCTCGAGTAGTGAAGCCAAGGATCGAGCGATAAAATTATTAGATTTGGTTGGTATTCCAATGCCTGAAAAACGTTTCAAACAATTCCCGCATGAATTTAGTGGTGGGATGCGTCAACGTGTGGTCATTGCCATTGCGCTTGCTGCCGAACCAAAATTATTAATAGCGGATGAACCAACAACTGCACTCGATGTAACGATTCAAGCACAAATATTGGAGTTAATGAAAGACATCCAAAAGAAACGCAACACTTCGATTATTTTTATTACGCATGATTTAGGGGTTGTTGCAAATGTTGCCGACCGTGTGGCTGTTATGTATGCCGGGCAAATTGTTGAATATGGAACCGTGAATGATATTTTCTATAATCCGAAGCATCCTTATACATGGGGATTATTAGGATCGATGCCCGATTTGAAAAATAATGCGAAAGAAGAGTTGCGAACAATTCCAGGATCTCCGCCGGATTTGATTCATCCTCAGAAGGGTGACGCATTTGCACCGCGTAATGAGTATGCAATGGCCATTGATTATGAAGAAGAGCCACCAATGTTCAAAGTGTCGGAAACACATTTCGCGAAAACGTGGCTTTTACATCCGAATGCACCTCAAATTCAAATACCAGAAGCTATTTCGCGCAGAATTGATGGTTATTTAAAGGAGGCACAAGGAAATGGCAAATAAATTACTCGAAGTAAAAAATTTAAAACAATACTTTGGTGCATCCAACCATCTCATAAAAGCGGTTGACGGAATTACCTTCGATATATATGAAGGGGAAACATTAGGTTTAGTGGGAGAGTCGGGTTGTGGAAAGTCTACTACCGGTCGTTCAATTATTCGATTATATGATATAACGGACGGAGAGGTCCTATATAAGGGGAAGAATATTCACAAAGGTAAATCACGCCAAGAGTTAAAGGAATTTAACCGTGAAATGCAAATGATCTTCCAGGACCCTTATGCTTCCTTGAATCCACGTATGACTGCCGGGGAAATTATCGGTGAAGCCTTTGATATCCATGGATTATATAGGAATAAGAAGGAAAGAAAAGAGAGGATTGCGGAATTATTAGAAGCGGTAGGTTTAAATCGAGAGCACGCGAATCGATACGCCCATGAATTTTCAGGCGGTCAACGCCAACGTATAGGAATTGCACGGGCACTGAGCTTAAATCCGAGCTTCATCATTGCGGACGAGCCTATATCTGCACTGGATGTATCCATTCAAGCTCAAGTAGTAAACCTATTAAAGAAGCTACAAAGGGAAAGGAATTTAACATACTTATTTATTGCCCATGATTTATCGATGGTGAAATATATAAGTGATCGAATTGCTGTTATGTATAGAGGGAAAATTGTAGAGTTAGGTAAGGCGGATGAGATTTATGAAACTCCAATTCACCCGTATACAAAATCCTTACTCTCGGCAGTGCCACTTCCAGATCCTTTGACAGAAAGAATGCGAAAAAGAATTCCTTATTCCCATGAGGAAACAACCGATGAAGGGAAATTGCATGAAGTCTTGCCTGCTCATTTTGTCTACGGTACAGAGAGTCAAATCAAAAAATGGTCAAAATAATAAAGATGATAATTCATTCGTTTGATATGGATGAATTATCATCTTTTTTTAAGGCACACTAATTCCAGAAAATTGATATGAATTTGGGAAGGAGGATAAAAAAGGAATAAAATCAATTTTTTGAAAACATATTATATTGAAAA
>DAMDNS010000414.1:0-3127 GCA_032083605.1 Ureibacillus sp. | reverse complement strand
TAAAAAATTATGCTAATAAATTAATTTTCACTATTTGTACAATATAAAATTGCAACCATTTTTTAAGTTTGCTGAAAATTTACACTAATATCTGATTACAAAACATGAAGACTAGCAATGCAAGCTAGCCTTCATGATTAAACTTGATGATTATTTTTCAGGTTGTTCTGGAACTGTAATTTCACCAGCGATGATTTTTTGTTTGTAATCTTCGATAGTTGCTAAAGTCTCTTCAGTGATAGCACCACGAGAATCAGCTAAGTCAACACCGCCATCAGATAAACCGTAAGTAATTACTTCTCCACCAGGGAAGTTGCCTTCCTGAGTTGATTTTGCAACTTCTTGAGCCGCTACGTCTACACGTTTTAATACAGATGTTAATACTACGTTTGTTTCTGCGTCAACTTGTCCTTCGTCATATTGGTCACGGTCAACACCGATAGCCCATACGTTTGCGTTAGGATCTTTTTGTTTACGTTCTTTTGCTTCCGTGAATAAACCGTTACCTACACCACCAGCTGCGTGGAAGATAATGTCTACACCAGAATCATACATTCTTTTTGCAATTTGTTGACCTTTTGCAGCGTCAGTGAAGCTTTCTGCATATTCAACGTCAACTTTGATATCAGGGTTAACTGCTGCTACACCAGCTTCGAAACCAGCTTGGAATCCACCGATAATTTCACCAGTCATACCACCGATGAAACCGATTTTACCAGATTTAGTTTCTAGAGCTGCTGCTACACCAGCAAGGTAAGATGCTTCGTTAGCACGGAACATAATTGAAGCTACGTTTTCTTTGTCAGCTACAACTTCATCAATAATAGCGATTTTTGCGTCTGCTTGTTGATCAGCAATTTCTGCTACCGCATTGTGTAATGCGAAACCTACTGCAAATACTAAGTCGAAATCACGACGAATTAAGCTATTTAAGTTCGTTACATAATCTGATTCTGCTGCTGATTGTAGGTAATCGTAACCACCGTCGCCTTTTTCAAGACCGTTTTCTTTACCGAAAGCTTCGATACCTTCCCAAGTAGATTGGTTGAATGATTTGTCATCAACCCCACCTGTATCAGTTACCATAGCTACTGAGAAATCAGAAGTTTCTTCTGTAGTACCAGAATCAGTTGTTGTTGTTTCTTCTTTTTCTTCGCCTCCGCCACATGCAGCAAGGATTGAACCAGCCGCAAAGATTGAAGCAAGAGCTAAAC
Source organism: Ureibacillus sp. (assembly GCA_032083605.1). Lineage (GTDB taxonomy): Bacteria > Bacillota > Bacilli > Bacillales_A > Planococcaceae > Ureibacillus. The sequence continues at coordinate 1,913 of DAMDNS010000414.1, read as the reverse complement.
CAAATTTACGTTTTTTCATTTGTGTTACCCCCCAAAGATTAGTAATTAGCAGGAATTTTTCTTCAGAAATGTTCTACACTCGTTTTCGAATTACATGGAAGCTGAATTTATCAGCTCTAAAATAGTTCTTGGAATAAAGAACAACTCGATCATTATCATCATAATGAAGTTGCTTTAATACGAGCAATGCTGTTTCTCGACCGCAATTCAAGATAGGTGATACTTGTTCATGATAGCCCACTGGATCTATGTAAGTGACTGCATAAGCAACATGGATATCACCTGCTTGTTCAAGCGACGAGAAAATGGATACTTCTCTGTTTTGAACATAATCAGCTGGAAGATGTTTTGCTAGTACTTTATCTAGACAATAAACAACTGGCTCCCCATCAGCAGTTCTAACACGTTCAATTGTTAATACTTGGTCATCCTTGTCACATTGAAAGCGATCAAGATCATCTTCTGTTGGAGTGCATTCAGCAGCATCAATAAAAATTGTGCCTGGTGTCATTCCAGCATTTTCAATCATGGAGGAGATACTTGATAATTGTTCAATTCCCGATGTGAACACCGGTTTTGGATTAACAAATGTCCCTACACCATGACGTCTGACGATGATATTTTCCTCTTCCAATAGCCGAAGTGCCTCACGAAGAGTTGCCCGGCTAATTCCAAGCTTTTTCGATAATTCGAATTCTGAAGGCAATTTTTCGTTTTCACGATAAATCCCCTTATCAATATCCGCCTTTAATCGATCAATAACTTGGAGATATAAATGACGATGATCTGTTTTAATCGACAATTTCATCACCACCATACTACGCAAGATCAGACATCTGATGTTGAACATTCCTACTAATCGATTCATAATATACCATTTTTCTCGAATAATGAAAATAGTAAAAAAAAAAATCTGTTGTGTAATAGTTCACATGAGGAAGAAAATTTATAACAAAACCATGTCATTTATAAGAAAATCCAATTATTCAACACTTGCTTTATCCAATAATACTTGTCTTGGACGACTTCCATCCGGAGGACCTACTACCCCTCTGACTTCCATCTGATCGACTATCCGTGCAGCTCGGGAATAGCCTATTCTAAAGCGTCTTTGGAGCATCGACACGGATGCAGTTTGCATTTCCACTACCAGCTGAACCGCATCATCATATAAATCATCCGTTTCTTCTTCAAAGGATTTTTCCGGTTCATCTGTCGGAATCATGGCCTCATCGTATTGTGCTTTCTGTTGTTCTATAACAAAGTCTACCACTTCTTCTACTTCTTCATCGGATAAGAATGACCCTTGAACGCGTACTGGTTTGGATGAGCCGGCTGGCAAGAATAGCATGTCACCTCTTCCAAGTAACCTTTCAGCACCACCCATATCTAATATTGTGCGCGAATCAATTGCAGATGATACTGCAAAAGCGATTCGCGAAGGGATGTTGGCTTTAATGACACCTGTAATGACATCTACCGAAGGGCGCTGTGTCGCGATGATTAAGTGAATTCCTGCAGCACGAGCCATCTGCGCCAAACGAGTGATGGAATCCTCGACATCATGAGAAGCAACCATCATCAAATCGGCCAACTCGTCAATAATTACCACGATATATGGCAATTTTGGCTGTTTTTCCTGTGTTTCCCTGTTGTGTTTTTCAATATAATCGTTGTACCCTTTAATATTTCGTGTAGCCGTATGGGAGAATAAATCATATCTTCTTTCCATTTCTGAAACTACTTTTTGCAGAGCCTGGGATGCTTTTCGTGCATCGGTCACAACCGGTGCCAATAAATGCGGAATCCCGTTATAGACATTTAGCTCAACCATTTTCGGGTCGATTAACATCATTTTCACTTCATGAGGTGCCGCGCGCATTAAAATCGAGACAATAATCCCGTTGATACAA
>DAMDNS010000413.1:0-3130 GCA_032083605.1 Ureibacillus sp. | reverse complement strand
ATTTATTGCAAGAATACAAAAAATATTGAGAATATTGCATAATTCAAGTTAATAAAACTCAACATGATTACTAGAAAGGAGAGTTAATTTGAGAAATGAACTTTTAAAGCTTAATAACTTACATACAGGATTTCGAATTAAAGATACATTTTATGATGCAGTAGATGGAGTTTCGTTAACGGTTAATAAAAATGAAATTCTTGCAATCGTAGGTGAATCAGGATGTGGTAAAAGTACTTTAGCAACATCCATTATCGGTCTATATGACCAAAATAAAACACGCGTTCAAGGCGAAATTATGTTTGATAATAAAAACCTAGCAGCTCTTTCAGAAGAAGAAATGAATAAAATCCGAGGATTTCAAATTAGTATGATTTTCCAAGATCCCCTATCTGCATTGAATCCTTTAATGCGTATTGGTGATCAGATTGAAGAGGGATTATCGTATCATACAAATCTTGATAAGGCAGCGAGAGAAAAAAGAGTACTAGAATTATTGAACCAGGTAGGGATTAGAAACCCGGAGCGAGTAGCAAGACAGTTTCCTCACCAATTATCAGGTGGTATGAGACAAAGGGTTATTATTGCCATTGCGATTGCTTGTAAACCTCAAATAATTATTGCCGATGAGCCTACTACAGCTCTGGACGTAACAATTCAAGCTCAAATTCTGGATTTATTAATCGATTTACAGGCTGAAACAGAAGCCGGAATTATTTTAATTACCCATGACTTAGGTGTAGTTGCTGAAGTTGCTGACCGTGTGGCAGTTATGTATGCAGGTGAAATTATTGAAGAAGCGCCTGTAGAGGAATTGTTCTCAAATCCTAAACACCCTTATACACGTTCTTTATTTAACTCAATACCTCAGATGAACTCTGAGTCGGAAAAATTGAATGTAATTGAAGGGATTGTTCCTTCGCTTATGAATCTTCCGCGCTCGGGTTGTCGTTTCTCTTCCCGTATTCCTTGGATATCAGGAGAAGCGCATGAGGAAAATCCAGTACTTCATGAAATTTCACCAGGACATTTTGTTCGCTGTACATGCTGGAAAGAGTTTCAGTTTAAAACGGATAAAGGGGGCGGGACACATGAGCTTTATGCAAATAAATGATTTAAAAGTTCACTATCCTGTTCGTGGCGGTTTCTTCAATACTGTAATTGATCGAGTACTTGCTGTTGATGGTATTTCAATGGAATTTGAACGAGGAAAAGCATATGGCTTGGTTGGTGAATCAGGCTGTGGAAAATCCACGACAGGAAAATCACTGATCGGTCTAGAAAAGATTACTAGTGGAAGTATTCTTTATGAAGGTGAAGATGTAACAAATAAAAGAAGAAGTCGTAAATCTGCATTTAATCGCGATGTTCAAATGATCTTCCAAGATGCGCATTCGAGTTTAAATCCTCGTAAGCGTGTAAAGGATATTATTGCAGAGCCTATTCGTAATTTCCTAAGCCTTACTCCCAAAGAGGAAGAACGGAAAATTAGTGAATTACTGGAAATCGTCGGGATGCCGGAGGATGCAAAATATAAATATCCTCATGAATTCTCGGGTGGACAGAAGCAGCGTTTAGGAATTGCTCGTGCAATTGCAACAAACCCTAAGCTGATTATTGCAGACGAGCCAGTTTCGGCACTTGACTTATCTGTACAAGCCCAAGTTTTGAATTTTATGAAGGACATTCAAAATGAATTTGGCTTAAGCTATTTATTTATCTCTCATGATTTAGGTGTTGTGAAGCATATGTGTGATCATATTTCTATCATGTATAAAGGTAGATTTGTAGAAACGGGAACAAAACAGGACATTTATACAGACCCGCAGCATATCTACACAAAACGATTACTAAGTGCAATCCCGGAAGTAACGCCAATCGGGCGGGAAGAACGAAAACGTGAAAGAATTCGAGTGGAACAAAATTATCAAGCAGAACATAAAAAGTATTTTGATGAAAATGAAAGAGTATTTGATTTAGTATCCATTTCAAACACTCATGCTGTAGCGGCTACTTCAACAGTGAAGGGGGTCATGTAAAATGTGGAAAACAATAGTCAGAAGATTTCTAATTATGATTCCGCAATTGTTTGTCCTGAGTATTATCATCTTTGTTTTAGCTAAATTTATGCCAGGTGACCCATTTACCGGTCTAATCACACCTCAAACCGATCCGGCTCGTATTGCCGAGCTAACTGAAAAAGCAGGGTTAAACGATCCAGTGCATATTCAGTATCTTCGCTGGATGGGCAATGCTTTTCAAGGGGATTTTGGTCTGAGTTATACATTTAAAAGGGATGTTGCAGCTTTAATTGGTGAACGTGCATTAAATACGTTTTGGCTATCGCTATTGAGCGTAATTTTACTTTATTTAATCGCTATTCCATTAGGAATATTGGCAGGAAGATATCAAAACTCCAGATTGGACAAAACAATTGTATTATATAGCTTTGTTACATATGCCATTCCTACATTTGTTTTAGGTTTAATCTTCCTATTCTTATTTGGCTACAAATTGGGCTGGTTCCCTACAAGTGGTAGTGTAGATGTAAAAACTCCTGAAGGGACTTTTTCCTATTACTGGGACCGATTCTACCATATTCTGCTACCGTCAATTACTTATGCAATATTAGGCACAACAGGTATCATTCAATACTTACGTTCTGAAATAATAGACGCAAAAGCAATGGATTATGTTCGTACAGCACGAAGCAAAGGGATTCCAATGCGTAAAGTGTATTCAAAACATATTTTCCGTAATTCACTGCTCCCAATTGCAGCGTTTTTAGGATTTACAATTACAGGGCTGCTAGGTGGTTCAATCTTTACCGAAACAATTTTTGGATACCCAGGGATGGGGCAACTATTCATCAGTTCTATCTTATCCCGTGACTACTCTGTTATTACTGCTTTAGTTATGTTATTTGGATTCTTAGCTCTTTTAGGTAGTCTATTATCCGACATCATTATGAGTATTGTTGACCCTCGCATTAGGATTGAATAGACAAACTAATATAAGTTAAGGAGGCAAAATAATGGGGAAAAAAAATAAAAAACAGAATCCGGCATCCTATATAAACTCTTCTCCTACTGGACTGCAAGTAGTTTTTCGAGAGTTTTTAAAAGATAGA
>DAMDNS010000412.1:0-3136 GCA_032083605.1 Ureibacillus sp. | reverse complement strand
TGGTGAAGCAACGAATTCAATCGATTTTTGATGACAAAACGCGTTATGCACAGCACCGACTGACTCAGATTCTTCGTCCAAATCACCCAGCTTCGATTTCAGCGAGTGGTACGATTGAAACTGTGGAGCAAATCACGCCTGAATCGTTAACGAAAACATATGAGTCGATGTTAAACGAAGACAAAATCGACATCTATGTTGTGGGTGATATTGATGTGGAGGCGGTTCAGAAGAAATTGACTGAAGCCCTGCCGTTTAAAGACCGCAGGCCAAAACAAAAACAAGAAGAAACAGCTGAATCGAAAGCTGAAAAAGAATATACAAAAGAACAGCAGGAAATGAAGCAAGGGAAGCTGCATATCGGATTTAGTACGCCAGTGCGTTTTGGTGATGATGACTATGCGAAAATGCAGATTTTTAACGGGATTTTCGGTGGGTATGCCCACTCGAAGCTGTTCATGAATGTTCGTGAAAAAGAAAGCTTGGCTTACTATGCTTCAAGCTCTTATAATTCCCAATACGGTTTAGTTTATGTTGTGTCGGGTATTGAGCCTGCTAACGAAAAGAAAGCGACAGATGTGATTAAAGAGCAATTGGAAGCCATGAAGAATGGGGAAATCACAGACCTTGAGCTTACTCAAACAAAAGCGATGCTTGTGAACCAGCTAAAAGAAACGCTTGACCTTGCGCGCGGGCAAATCGAGATTTACGACCAATACAAAGATTTAGGTGAAACGTTCTCGGTGGATACGTGGAAAGAACGCTGGGATCAGGTGACAAAAGAAGACGTGCAAAAAATGGCTTCTCAAATCGAGCTGGAAGCAATTTATTTCTTATGTGGGAAGGAGGCCTAAATCGTCATGAAAACGATTGAATTTAAACAGTTAGATGAAACATTATTTTATAAAAAGTTACCGAATGGATTAGATGTCTATATTTTACCGAAAAAGGGCTTTTCCAAAACCTTTGTAACCTTCACGACGAAATATGGCTCCATTGACCGTACCTTTGTCCCGATTGGGGAATCTGAACCGATTACCGTGCCAGATGGGATTGCCCATTTCCTGGAGCACAAAATGTTCGAAAAAGAGGATGGGGATGTGTTCCAGCAATTTAGTGAAGCGGGTGCCTCTGCAAACGCCTTTACGTCATTCACGCGTACAGCCTATTTATTCTCTGCGACAGACCATATTTACAAAAGCACGGAAACGCTGCTGAATTTCGTGCAGGAGCCTTATTTCACGGAAAAAACGGTCAATAAGGAAAAGGGAATCATCGGCCAAGAGATTACGATGTATGATGACCAAGCGGATTGGCGTTTGTATTTCGGTGCAATCGAGAACATGTATCACAATCATCCCGTGAAAATAGACATAGCCGGTACAATCGAGTCCATCGACAAAATTACGGCTGAGCATTTATACACATGCTATAACACGTTCTATCATCCATCGAATATGCTGCTATTTGTAGTTGGTGCTATTGACCCAACGGAGATGATGGCCTTTATCGAGGACAATCAGAACAAAAAAGAATTCTCGGAGCCAACGCCAATCGAACGTCATTTCGATGAAGAGCCAAAAGACGTGGCAGTTGCGATGCGCGAATTGAAAATGGATGTTCAAAAGCCGAAAGTGTATGTTGGCTTAAAAGCAACGCAAACGAACCTAAGCGGAGAAGAAATGCTGAAGCATGAGCTTTCAGTCCAAATCGCCCTTGAATGCTTATATGGAAGAGCTTCGAATTTCTATACAGACGTATATGAAAGTGGCTTGATCGATGAATCCTTCGCCTACGATTTCTCATTGGAAAAAGGCTACGGCTTTGCTTTAATCGGTTCTGACTCAAGTCAGCCAGACCAATTAGCCGATAAAATCAAGGAAGTTATCAACAATGCGGAAAGCCTGCTTTCTGCTGATAGCATCGAGCGTGTAAAACGCAAAAAAATCGGCTTCTATTTAAGAGCGCTAAACTCGATGGAATTCATTGCAAACCAATTTACACGCTACGAGTTCAATGAAATGAATCTATTTGATGCAGTGCCGGTGATTGAAAAATTAACGCTTCAGGATATTGTGGAGGCTTTAAAAACAATCCAGGGAGAATCACAGCAAACGGTATTTAAAGTATTGCCTTCTAGTGAGCGTGCAGAGTAAATGAAGAAATTCGCACTTGTGGTAGGTGCTTCCGGTGCGATAGGAAATGCAATAGCAAGGCGACTGGCATCTGATGGTTGGTCGCTCTATTTGCATTTTAACGAAGGCCGCGCCAGGGTAGAGCATTTAATGGAAGAATTATCGGATACATATCCGGAGCAGGAATTTCTTGTAGTGCAGGCAGACTTTGCAACAGAAGACGGGGCCGACCTTTTGGCTCCTCAAATCTACTCCCTGCAGGCCATCGTGTTCGCGGGTGGTCATAGCTATTATGGATTGATAGAGGATACGCCGGTCTTGGAGATGGATAGGCTTTGGAAGGTCCATGTCCAGAATCCGGTGCGCGTCCTGGCTCTTCTTTCCTCAAAGCTTCGAAAAAACGAGAGAAGTCATGTGCTGTTTATTGGGTCGATTTGGGGAGAAGCGGGTGCTGCTTTCGAGTCGGTGTATAGTGCGGTAAAGGGTGCACAGCATGCGTTTGTGAAGTCCTATGCCAAGGAAGTGGCCTATAATCACATTTTGGTGAATGCGATTGCGCCAGGGCTGATCGATACGTCGATGAACCAGCATTTAGATGAAGAAGAGAGACAAGCGTTATATGAGGAGATTCCTTTGGCGCGAGCGGGGAAGGTAGAAGATGTGGCGAATTTAGCGAGTTTCTATTTAAGTGGCCAGGCAAATTATGTAACAGGACAAATTATAAGAATTAATGGTGGATGGTACATATAAAATCCGAATTTGCACATAATAAAGTTGCAAAGGAGGAGAGAAACATGGCGCTATTAGAAAACTGGGAAAAATGGACATCATTTTTAGGTGAACAAGTCACAGAAGCTCAAGAGCATGGTATGTCTAAGAAAATGATTGAAAAATCGGCAATCCAAATTGGTGACTATTTAGCTAAAAATGTAGATCCTAAAAACGAACAAGAACGCGTACTGAAAGACCTTTGGGCCGTTGCAGACGGCGATGAAAAGCAC
>DAMDNS010000411.1:0-3163 GCA_032083605.1 Ureibacillus sp. | reverse complement strand
ATCAAGCTGTGCTTTCGTCTAACTTCCCTAAGCTAAATGAATATACATATTCGATTTATTTCAATTTTTATACCTTTGCATTGATTCATGCTGTGGTAGGTGTAATTGCTGCATTCGTTGGATTGATTAAGTCAGAAACGAAAAAAGAAGAGTTGCCCGAGTAATTTCGAGCAGCTCTTCTTCTTTTATAAACCTCTTATCGAAGTTCTGCACCAGCTTCAGCTAAAGCTTTTAATACTTTGTTATGTGCATTTACTACTTCGTCATCTGTTAATGTACGCTCAGGGTCGAAGTATGTTAAAGAGAAGGCAACCGATTTTTTGCCAGCCTCCATTTTATCTCCCTCATAAACGTCAAAGACTTTTACTTCTTTTAATAATTTTGTTCCCGCCTTGCGGATAATTTCAATGATTTCACCAGCTGGCTTTGAACGATCAAGCTCTAAAGCAATATCTCGTGTCATTGCCGGGAAACGTGGAACCGATGTATAAACTAATTCTTCCACTTGTGCTGCAAGAATTGCTTTTAAATTGATTTCTGCTACAAAAGTATCTTTTAAATCATATTTTTTGCGTTCAGTCGGATGTAACCCACCAATGATTCCGACTTTTTCACCATCAAGTAAGATAGCAGCCGTTTGACCAGGGTGAAGTCCATCTACGCTTGCTTTTTCGAATGATGCTCGTTCTGTTAAGCCAAGCTTTTCGAATAGGCTTTCCACTATTCCTTTTGCCACAAAGAAATCTACAGTAAGCTTTTCACCTTGCCATGCATTATCCACCCATTTCCCTGAAACCACCAGGGCAAGATGCTCTTCTTCATACGGAAGGTCTTCGGCAGTTTTCCCAAGGAATACAGACCCAACTTCATATAGAGCAACCGAATCTGCTTTACGGGCAACGTTATAGCTTGCTGCTTCAATTAAGTGTGGAATCAAGCTTTGACGTAGAGTTGAGCGTTCTTCACTCATTGGCATTAGTAATCTCGTTGTATCTTCAGCTTTTAATGCAAATTTTTGTGCAAGCTCATCAGATGTTAATGAATACGTAACAGCTTGATAAAGCCCTGCCCCTTCCATTACATTACGCGCGATACGACGTTTTGCTTGGTATGGTGTTAACCCACCAATTTGATCATTGCCTTCCGGTAATGTCATTGGAATTTCATCATACCCGTAAAGACGTGCGATTTCTTCCACGATATCTTCTTCAATTTTAATATCTTGACGACGTGTTGGTGCATCAATGATTAATAAACCATTTGCTGCTTCCACATCGAATTTTAAACGATTTAAAATTGATAACATATCTTCTAAAGAAATTTTCATACCTAGACGGTTGTTGATAAAGTCTGGAGATACAACTACACGTGCAGGTGATTTATCTAAATCATCTACTAATACAGTCCCCTCTAAAACTTCACCACCAGCAAGCTCTGCTAAAAGCTGTGCAGCACGTTCTCCGGCTAAAAGGACGCGGTTTGGATCCACACCTTTTTCAAAGCGGGCAGATGAATCGGAACGCAAGCCCAATTCCTTTGACGTACGGCGAACTGAGAATCCGTCAAAGTAAGCAGCTTCAATAACAACTGTTGTTGTGTCAGCAGTTACTTCCGAGTTGGCTCCACCCATCACACCAGCGATGGCAACAGGCTCTGTGCCAGTAGTGATGACAAGGTTATGCGCTTTTAAAGTACGTTCCTGCTCATCTAAAGTCACGATTTTTTCGCCTTCATTTGCCAAGCGAACAAGAAGTTCATTTGACTTTAAAGAATCATAGTCGAATGCATGAAGCGGTTGACCATACTCCATTAAGATGTAGTTCGTAATGTCGACTACATTGTTATGTGGACGTACACCAGCAGCCATTAAGTAGTGCTGTAACCAAAGTGGTGATTCTGCGATTTTCACATTCTTCACAACTTTCGCTGCGTATAATGGATTTTCTTTCGCTTCCACACGAACTTTAATATAATCTTCGGCTTTTTCTGAAACTGTATTGTACTGAATTTCAGGCAATTTCACTTCTTGCGATAAAATTGCCGCTACTTCATAAGCAACACCTAACATAGATAGGGCATCGGAACGGTTCGGTGTCAATCCAAGCTCCAACACTGTGTCGCGGAGTCCGATTAATTCTAGTGCATCACTACCTGGAACAGCATCTGCCGGCAACACGTAAATACCGTCAGCATAAGCTTTTGGTACAACACGCCCTTCAATGCCTAGTTCTTGCAGCGAACAAATCATGCCATTAGATTCTACACCGCGCATTTTCGCTTTTTTGATTTTCACGCCACCTGGCAGTCGTGCACCTGGTAAAGCAACGATTACGTTTTGACCAGCATCCACATTCGGAGCTCCACAAATAATTTGACGGATATCCCCTTCACCAACTTCAACCTGGCAAACATTTAACTTATCTGCATCAGGATGTTTTTCTTTTGAAACGACATGCCCAACAACGACATTTGTCATTCCTTGTGAACGGTCGATTACCGCATCCACTTCGATACCTGAACGCGTGATTTTTTCAGCTAATTCTTCTGGTGCCAGACCATCTATATCAACATATTGTTTTAACCAATTTAATGAAACTAACATAGTTGTACCCCCTTACCCTTCTGTTCTATGGAATTGTGATAAGAAACGACTGTCATTTGTATAGAAATGACGAATATCATCTACTCCGTATTTCAACATTGCGATACGTTCTGCACCAATACCAAATGCAAAGCCAGAAACCTTCTTCGAATCATAGCCAGCCATTTCCAATACATTCGGATGCACCATACCTGCACCTAAAATTTCAATCCAGCCTGTATGCTTACATACGTTGCAACCCTTGCCGCCACATTTGAAGCAAGAGATATCCATTTCTACAGAAGGCTCCGTGAACGGGAAGAAACTTGGACGCAAGCGAATTTCACGATCATCACCGAACATTTTCTTCGCTAATGCATCAAGAGTTCCTTTTAAATCACTCATACGAATGTTTTCCCCAATTACCAACCCTTCAATTTGCATGAACTGGTGTGAGTGAGTGGCATCATCATTATCGCGGCGGAATACTTTCCCTGGGCAAATAATGCGAATCGGTTCACCTTTTTTCATCTCCATTGTACGAGCCTGCACTGGTGAAGTATGTGTACGTAAAAGCGTTTC
>DAMDNS010000410.1:0-3173 GCA_032083605.1 Ureibacillus sp. | reverse complement strand
ATACGAAAATCTACCCACATATGTTGAGACATTCTTTTGCTACTCACTTATTAAATCAAGGAGCCGATCTGAGAACAGTGCAAGAGCTGCTTGGTCATGCTAGCTTGTCTTCAACACAGGTTTATACACATGTTACAAAAGAGCATCTTCGAAATACTTATATGAATACTCATCCACGAGCGTGATTTTAGGAGGAATGAAAATGGAACAATTCCATGCAACTACCATATTTGCTATTCATCATAATGGGAAATGTGCGATGGCAGGAGATGGGCAAGTTACATTAGGAAATTCAGTTGTCATGAAACATACCGCTAGAAAGGTCAGACGTCTATTCAATGGTAAAGTATTAGCGGGTTTTGCAGGCTCTGTAGCTGACGCGTTCACGTTATTTGAAATGTTTGAAACGAAGCTAAATGAGTACGGTGGGAACTTGCAGCGTGCTGCAGTAGAGGTTGCAAAGCAATGGCGTGGAGACAAAATGCTCCGCCAGCTTGAAGCGCTTCTTTTAGTGATGGATCAGTCTACTTTGTTGCTGGTATCTGGTACTGGGGAAGTAATTGAACCTGATGATGGAATACTGGCTATTGGATCAGGCGGTAATTATGCATTATCTGCCGGGCGTGCATTAAAACAATACTCTGGAGATCATCTTTCAGCTAGTGAAATAGCTAAAGCTGCCCTAACGATAGCTGCTGATATTTGTGTTTATACAAACCATAACATTATAGTGGAGGCGCTTGAAGAATGACAAAACAAAATTTAACGCCAAGACAAATTACAGAACAGTTAAATCGCCACATTGTTGGGCAAAATAATGCGAAGCGAGCAGTTGCTATTGCGCTCCGAAATAGATATCGCCGCTCACTTTTAAGTGAAGAGCTGCAAAATGAAATTATTCCAAAAAACATTTTAATGATTGGTCCAACAGGTGTGGGTAAAACAGAAATTGCACGCAGAATTGCTAAATTAACGAATGCACCTTTCATTAAAGTGGAAGCAACTAAGTTTACCGAGGTCGGTTATGTAGGCCGAGATGTCGAATCGATGGTACGTGACTTAGTGGAAAGCTCAAAACGACTGGTTACGGACGAAATGACAGAGGCTGTAAAAGATGTAGCGGAGCAAAATGCGAATGAGAAATTAGTGAAGCTGCTTGTTCCATCCAAAGTAAAATCCAAAATGGCTCAAAATCCATTGGAAATGCTTTTTGGAGGGAAGAATGATTCGGTCGACGATGATTCAACCCATGATGAAACTGAAGTGCGTTCTAGACGCTCGCAAGTTTCGCAGGACTTGAAGTCGGGTAAACTTGAAGAAGAATGGGTAACTGTTGAGGTCACTGAACAAAATACGCCATTCTTGGAAATGATGCCCGGCATGGGAATGGATATGGGCTCTTCTGGCATGCAAGACATGCTATCAAGTCTGATGCCGAAGAAAACTAAGAAACGCAAGATGAAGATTAAAGATGCGCGTCGTGTACTAACAATCGAAGAAGCCAGCAAGCTGATAGATTCTGATGAGGTAGCACAGGAGGCAATCCGCCGTGCAGAGCAATCGGGTATTATTTTTATTGATGAAATCGACAAAATCGCCAGCCGTGGTACATCATCTGCAGATGTATCTCGTGAGGGCGTTCAACGTGATATTTTACCGATTGTGGAGGGTTCCACTGTCACAACGAAATATGGTCCGGTTAAAACGGATTTCATGCTCTTTATCGCAGCTGGTGCCTTCCATATGTCGAAACCGAGTGACTTAATACCTGAATTGCAAGGTCGATTCCCGATTCGTGTTGAGCTAGATAAGCTAACAAAAGAAGATTTTGTGCGCATTTTGAAAGAACCGGATCAGTCCCTTATTTTGCAGTATAAAGCTTTGCTAGATACAGAAGGTGTGACAATAGAGTTTACGGATGAGGCAATCGAAAGAATCGCAGAGATTGCAACCGAAGTAAACCAAGAAACAGATAATATCGGGGCAAGAAGACTTCATACGATTTTAGAACGTCTATTAGAAGAATTATCATTTGAAGCATCAGAAATTTCACCGGCACATATCGAAATTACACCTGTATATGTCGACAAAAAACTCGAAAAAATTTCAAAAAACAAAGATTTGTCACAATTTATCTTATAATTCGAGTGGAATTAGTTACAATAAATTGTAGAAACCTTTAGAATATTAAGTGAATTATTATAAGCACCCTTTAGGAGGATATTTTTAAAATGAATTTATTAGCAAAAACACGTAAGATTAACTCGATGCTTCAAGCGTCAGCTGGAAAACCAGTTAACTTTAAAGAAATGGCTGACACTCTTGGTGATATTATAGATAGCAACGTATATATCGTAAGTCGTAAAGGGAAATTATTAGGTATTTCAATTCATCAGCAAATTGAAAATGCACGTATTCAAAAAATGGTAGAAGAGCGTCAATTCCCTGAGGATTATGCACAGCATTTATTTGATATCACTGAAACGTCTCCTAATATTGATGTTAACAGTGAGCATACAATTTTCCCTATTGAAAACCGTGACCTTTTCAAAAATGGTTTAACAACAATTGTGCCAATCATCGGTGGTGGTGAACGTTTAGGTACATTAATCTTGGGAAGACTAAACGCAAACTTTGAAGATGAAGATTTAATCCTGGCAGAGTATGGTGCAACTGTAGTCGGCATGGAAATCTTGCGTGAAAAGTCAGAAGAAATTGAAGAAGAAGCACGCAGTAAAGCTGTAGTTCAAATGGCGATTAATTCATTATCATATAGTGAATTAGAAGCGATCGAGCACATCTTTGAAGAACTTGATGGTAATGAGGGACTACTTGTTGCTTCGAAAATTGCCGATCGTGTAGGAATTACTCGTTCTGTAATCGTAAATGCATTACGTAAGCTAGAATCAGCTGGTGTAATTGAATCAAGATCTTTAGGTATGAAAGGAACTTATATCAAGGTATTAAATGACAAGTTCTTAATTGCTTTAGCTGAAATTAAAATGAAATAATTTTGAAACAAAAATAAAGATTCTGTCACATTGGTTGACGAATCTTTATTTTTTTTGTCTAAAATAATATACATATTTTACTGGGTGCAAATTACTAGTTAATAATAGATAATAGAGTAGCTTACTAAGAATTTAGCGATTTAAAGGTTATCACTGTCGAAA
>DAMDNS010000409.1:0-3173 GCA_032083605.1 Ureibacillus sp. | reverse complement strand
GGGAAAAAGAATGCTAAAAAGAAGTGAAGTGAAAGTGGAAGAAACTTGGGATCTAACTCCTCTATTTGAAACAGAGCAACTTTTCGAAGAAGCAATTGAAAATCTATTAACAAAAGCAAGTGAAATCGAAACTGAATATAAAGGGAAAATCGCCGGTGCCCAGGATGCTGTAAACGTGATTGCCGCATACCAAAATCTATATGAAGCACTTGTTCCGGTTGGCACGTATGCGAGCCTATCATTAAGTGTCGATCAAACAAATGATGAAGCACAAATGCGTTCAGCAAAAGTGGGACAAAATTTTTCAAAAATCAGTGCCCAGCTATCATTTATCACAAGCGAGTTATTACTTCTAGATGAAGCCGTTTTAACAGAGGCTAAAGAATTGGCTCCCCAATTCGACCGTTATATTGAAAAGCTAATTCTTAAAAAACCATATCAATTACATCCAGAAGCAGAGAAAGCTTTGGCTGCATTCGGTACTACTTTCGATGCACCTTATGAGCTTTATAACACGACAAAATTAGTAGATATGAAGTTTGATAATTTTGAAGTAAACGGTCAAAGCTACCCACTAAGCTACAATTCATTTGAAGGTGATTGGGAATTAGAAAGCGATACGGATATCCGCCGCACTGCTTTTACTGCCTTCTCAGATAAATTACGCGATTATCAGCATACAACAGCTAAAACTTATGACACGCATTTAAAAATTGAGAAAACGGATGCTGATTTACGTGGCTATGATTCAATTTTCGATGCCCTTCTATTTGACCAAGAAGTGGACCGCGAACTTTATAATCGTCAAATTGACTTGATTACAAATGAATTAGCCCCACATATGCGCCGCTATGCAAAGCTTTTACAAAAAGAGCACGGCTTGGATAAAATGACTTTTGCCGACCTGAAAATCTCATTAGATCCAACCTATGAGCCAAAAATTTCGGTTGAAGAATCCCGTCAATATATGAATGACGGTTTATCGATTTTAGGTGAAGATTACCAAAACATGCTCGACCGCTCATTTGAAGAACGTTGGATTGACTTTGCACAGAACCAAGGGAAATCTACCGGTGCCTTCTGCTCAAGCCCATACGGTAAACATCCATATATCTTAATCTCTTGGACAAGCCGCATGAACGAAGTATTTGTACTTGCTCATGAATTAGGTCATGCAGGTCACTTCTACTTAACACACAAAGAGCAAAACATCTTTAACTCAAGACCATCTTTATACTTTATCGAAGCACCATCAACAATGAATGAAATGCTAATGGCGAACCACCTATTATCAAACTCAAATGATGCTCGTTTCAAGCGTTGGGTGATTTCAACAATTGTTGCACGCACATACTACCATAACTTTGTAACCCACTTGTTAGAAGCAGCATACCAACGTAAAGTCTATGAGATTATCGATGATGGCGGTAGCGTAAATGCTTCAACTCTAAACAACCTGAAACGCGAAGTTTTAGAAGATTTCTGGGGTGATACAGTTGAAATCACTGAAGGTGCAGAGTTGACTTGGATGCGACAACCTCACTATTACATGGGCCTATACCCATATACGTACTCAGCTGGATTAACAATCGCAACTCAAGTATCACAGCGTATTCTAAAAGAAGGCGAACCGGCAGTACAGGATTGGCTAAAAGTGCTTAAAGCAGGCGGAACAAAATCCCCTGTTGAATTAGCGAAAATGGCTGGTGTAGATATTACAACAGACCAGCCATTAAAAGATACAATCGCTTATATCGGCTCTCTGATCGACCAATTAGAAGTATTATCAGAAGAGCTTGCAGTAGAAAATGCATAATCTGTTGTATTGAATGGGAGTCTCTCGATTAGGATTAACGGATTCTCTTTTGGAGTGCAGTAAGTGAAAAAACAAGTTACCTAACTGTAAGAAACAAAGCATGGTGATTCATAAAGAATTCGCCATGCTTTTATAAATTTCTTTTAAGAATTATATAAAATGTTCTCAAAATCAAGGCTATTAATATCATTGATAGTTTTCAAGTAGGAACACGAATTGTTAGACGGAGATTTTCCGTCTATTGTATCTTGTAGAGCCTTAAAATGCAGAAATAAGCGGAGATTTTCCGATTAACTGCTATAAATAAGAGTAAATACAAAGATTTGAGTAATATAAACGGAAAAACTCCTTTTATTTGAAGAGAAATATGGGAATTTTTTAATTTAACCGGAAATTTTCCGTTTATTTTTCGAACAAGAACCACTATCAAATAACTTTGATTCAAGGGAATGTGTTTGTTAAGTCCCCTTCTCCCCTTCTTAGAATCAAGTTTCCCCTTACAATGCGGTTCATCCCATTGATGAAACACGTTCTGAATAAATTTACTAAATAACTACTTCATCCTCCAACACTAGCGGGAACAACTCTGATACTCCTGATTGAATGGCTGCTTCCCCTACTGCTTTTGCCACAGCCAAGGCTACTCTTTCATCCATTGCTTTAGGAATGATATATTCTTCGCTTAACTCCTCATCCGTTACTAATGAAGAGATTGCTTCTACTGCTGCGAGCTTCATTTCTTCATTAATATCTGTTGCTCTTACTTCAAGTGCTCCTTTGAATATACCTGGGAAGGCTAACACATTGTTTACTTGGTTTGGATAGTCAGATCGACCAGTCCCAATGATTCGAACCCCCCAGCTTCTCGCATTCTCATAAGTGATTTCTGGATTTGGATTTGCTAAGGCAAACACAATCGGATCCTGGTTCATCGATTCGATATGCTCCTTTGTAAGCAGGTTGGCTACCGATACCCCGATAAAGACATCCGCCCCTACAAGCGCTTCATCCAAATCCCCTTTCAAATTTTCAGGATTTGTTAAATGTGCGATATTTTCTTTTATTGCATTCATTCCCTTTGTTCTGCCACTGTAGATAATCCCCGTAGAATCACACATTACGATATTTTTGAAGCCCTGATGAAGCAAGATTCGTAAAATAGCAATTCCAGCTGCACCTGCACCATTAATAACGATTTGTAGATGTTCTTTCTCTTTTCCGACAATTTTTAAGGCATTTTTCAATCCGGCTCCTACAACAATTGCCGTCCCATGCTGATCATCATGGAAGACAGGAATGTCGCACTCCTTCCGCAAACGATCTTCAATTTCAAAGCAACGGGGTGCAGAAATGTCCT
>DAMDNS010000408.1:0-3176 GCA_032083605.1 Ureibacillus sp. | reverse complement strand
AACCTGCGTCATCAAGATTTCATGCTCATTACAAATTCGCTGTAGCTGGGGGAGCAGCTTTAAGCCATCCGATGTTAAACTGATCCCTGCGCGGCTTCTTTCAAAAAGTGAAACTCCCCATTCAACTTCTAGATCATTAATCATCCGACTGATACCTGACTGTGTATAGTTTAATGCATCAGCTGCTCTTGTAAAGCTCCCATATTCCACTGCTTTAACAAAGGCCATATATTTTTGGATATTCATAGCGCTCTCCCATTCATTCGATTTTGTTATGCAAAACATGAGAAACATTCGATTCTGTAATATATAAGTGTATGCTAATCTATTGATATTGGAAAATCAAGTCAGGGAGGGAGATTGGAATGAGGAATGCTTATTTCAAATATGTAGTCGCATTACTTTTGTTTGGTTCTAATGGAATTGTTGCAAGTTACATATTATTGAGCAGTTATGAAATCGTTTTTTTAAGGACTTTGATTGGCAGCATCTTTCTTATCGGCGTATTTGCTATGTCTAAACAGAAAGCACAGTTTTGGAAAAACAAGTCACAATTTTTGTATTTGGGGATTTCCGGAATAGCGATGGGTGCAAGCTGGATATTATTATTTGAGGCATATGCACAAATCGGTGTCAGTATTGCCACACTTGCCTATTATTGCGGACCGGTAATCGTCATGATTCTCTCGCCATTTATTTTTAAGGAGAAAATGACAAGTGAAAAGCTGTTTGGATTTCTGGCAGTAATAATAGGAATGCTTTGTGTAAACGGTCAAGCTTTTACCCATGGCAACTTCTCTATGGGATTAATTTTCGGCATATTAGCAGCAACCATGTATGCCATTATGGTGATTTTCAATAAAAAAGCAATTAGTATAACAGGACTTGAAAATGCAACATGCCAGTTGGTGATCAGTTTTATAACGGTTGCAATTTTTATGGTTACAAAGCAAGGATTTTCGCTTAATTTGCTGGAAGGGAATTTCTTGCCTATTTTGATGTTAGGTGTTGTTAACACAGGAATCGGCTGCTATTTCTACTTTTCTTCCATTGGTCGTCTGCCCGTTCAGTCAGTGTCCATACTCGGGTATTTGGAACCTCTTTCAGCATTAATTTTTTCCGTGGTTATTTTGGCGGAAAAGTTAAGTCTTGTGCAAACTATAGGGGCGGTGTTGATTCTAGGCGGGGCAGCGTTTGGGGAAATGGTCCGGTCGAAAAAGAAACAAAAGCAAGCTCCAGGGGGAGTATAAGTGTAAGCTGCTGTTGAAGATAAAACCTTACATTAAAATTTCATTATATGAAAACTTGAAACTATTCATTTAAGTGATGTAAGTTTATGGCTTTTATGTAATAATAAGAGCTTGTAGAATGTAAATTTACAATTCAAAAGTAGTGAAAGTGGGAATATTCATGGCAACGGGAACACATACAGTAGAAATTCCGGTAGATGTACAAGTAGTTTGGGACTATGTAAGTGATTTGGAAAAGTGGGCAACAGCAGTACCAGCATATAAAGAGCATGAAATCATTAATGACAAGCAATCTCTTTGGACATTTGAAGGCAGTGTGAAGGGCATTAAGAAAACGATTAAAGCCCAGGTTGATATTACTGAGTGGCAAGAACCTTCAAATATTAAGTTTGAATTAAAAGGATTATCAGATAATTTTACTGGAAGCGGTCACTTTACTGCAGAAGAAGCCAATGGCAAAACTACAATGACTTGTACTGTTGAGGTACATGCTGGCGGATTATCGGGTGCGGTGTTAACGCCTATTATTAAATGGGCTGTTCCAAAAGTGGCATCTCGTTTAACAGAATCCATCGCACGTAAAATTGCAGTATTCGCATAGTTTCCAAGATTGGAATCAGCTTCTTATGCAAATTTGAAAAAGCCTGTTACTCTAATTACCGAGTAACAGGCTTTGTTTATGTATGGATTTCTATTATGAACATAAATTAATACTCACAAAAGATCCATTTATTATATTGCGTGCTGAACCTGTTTTTGAATGGATCGCTTTGCTTGTGGACGATGATGGAACAGATAATATAAGGTAACAGATAGCAAAGTAATAACTCCTGCTACTTCGTACATCATGCTATAACTTACTATTGAAGCAATGAGACCCATAAAATAAGAGCCTGCACCATAGCCCAAGTCAAAAAACAGCAGGAATGTCGCCGTTGCTGCTCCTCTGCGATGTAAAGGAGACAGCTTGACAGTAAGAGCCTGGAAGCATGAAAATAACGCTCCGTATCCAATCCCCATTAGTAAGGCTGAAAACAAGACCATCTTATCGGAATGTGATTGGCCCAACAAAATAAGACCTACGCCAAACATTAAAATAGCTGGATAATACAAATAATGCTCTTTATATTTATCAAATGCTTTCCCGACAAGTGGACGGAACAAAACAATCATCAGGGCAAAGACAACGAAAAATAAGCTCGCTACTTGAGTTTGATTGATCTCAGCAGTAAAAGAAGCTAAAAAGCCTGATAATGAACTATAAGAAAAGGCAAGTAAAAACGCAAGGATTGAAATGGGCAAAGCCTTGACTTCAATGAAATCACTCAGCTGCATTTTCTTTTTCTTAGTTGGCTCTGTATTCAGAGCTAGTTCTGTACGATTTTGTTTTGGCTGAGATGCCCGCATAAGAATTGCGAATAGGAGGGAAAGTACCGAGATAATACATGCAGCTAATAGTAAAACTGTGATGTTTTTGTCTTTCCATAGAAAGAGCCCACAAGCAGGTCCAATAACCATCGCAAGGCTCATAAACATACTAAAATATCCTACTCCTTCTCCTTGTCGTGAAACCGGTATGAGGGATGAGGCAATCGTGGTTGTAGCTGTTGAAGCCAGTGCATAACCCATCCCGTGAAGGAATCGAATTACCAAGAATACAACAATCCCCATCGCCCCAAAATAACTAAAGGAAGCAATCAGGAAAACCCCTAAACCAACCAAGGCCATTTTCTTATTCCCGAATCGATCTACCCATTGACCGGAAAAAGGTCGAATCAGCACAATCCCCAGCGAGTAGATTGTAATGGCCAATCCCATTTGTTGCTCATTTCCATGCAAAATGTCTTTCACATATAAGGGAAATGCTGTTGCAAGGATATAAAAATTCAGGGATACAAAAAAGTTACTTAAACACACAAAAATAAA
>DAMDNS010000407.1:0-3176 GCA_032083605.1 Ureibacillus sp. | reverse complement strand
ACAACAAAAGAAATCGCGGCAGAGCTCTTCCTGTCGGCTGGAACTGTGAGAAATTATATATCAACTATTTTAGATAAGCTAGGTGTCGGCAATCGTATTGAGGCTATTTCTAGATTTAAAGAAAAGGGTTGGAATAAATAAAAAAAGGATGTCCGGGAAAAAGTAGCTTTTCCAGACATCCTTTTTGTTTTAGTGTACTTACAGTAGCACGTTGAATGGTTCTTCTGATGACGCACAGCAAACATTTAAGAGATTGTTATTTCTTTTTAGTAAGGCGTCCTAAAACGAACGCAGCAGCAGCTACACCTAGAACAGTGTTTGTTTTCTTAGTGAAAACTTGTTTTGTTACAAGGTTAATGTTTTGTGGGCGTTCTGCTAAACGGCGCATGAAGTAGCCGTACCAATCGTCGCCAAACGGTACATACGTACAGAAGTTGTAGCCTTCTTTAGCTAGCTCTAATTGCATTTCTTTACGGAAGCCGTAAAGCATTTGGAATTCAAATTTATCGTTCGGGATATTGTGATCCTTTACGAATTGTTTAACGTGGTTGATCACGTTGTGGTCATGTGTTGCGATGGAAGTGAATTTACCATTTAATAAGTGATACTCGATTAACTCAATGAAGTTTAAGTCGATATCATTTTTATCTTGGTAAGCTACTTCCGCTGGCTCTTTATAAGCACCTTTAACAATGCGCAGGCGATAGTCTTTATATTTCTCGATGTTTTCTTGAGCGTTGAAGAAATAAGCTTGGATAACCGTACCAGCATTGTCGTATACTTCTGAAATTTTATCCAGCAAATCAAATGATGGCTGAAGACGGTCGTAATTTTCCATATCAAAGTTGACATGGATTTTGTATTCGTGGGCTTTTCCTACGATTTCCATTAAGTTATCATAGCAAAAGTCGAAGTCGATATCTAAACCAAGTTGAGATGGTTTTA
This sequence comes from Ureibacillus sp., assembly GCA_032083605.1. Taxonomy (GTDB): domain Bacteria; phylum Bacillota; class Bacilli; order Bacillales_A; family Planococcaceae; genus Ureibacillus. The sequence continues at coordinate 2,231 of DAMDNS010000407.1, read as the reverse complement.
GGGAAATATGAGCATCTACATCGTTTTCGTGAATTGCTTCAATTACATCAAGGATGCGTTCCTTTGCCTTTGTTGCTTCTGATTTTTCGTAAACGAATTCACCTAGATTGTCCACAGTACAAGAAATACCTTGAGCATTTAATTCCTTCATGCTTTTGATTACTTCGGGGATATTCGTTCCAGCTACCACACTTTGTGCACCCATTTTCAAACCATATTTTTGAGCCGCACTGTTTAAGAATTGGTTTTCAGATAAAGTAATGAAAAAATCACGTAATACTGGCATAATTGGTACCTCATTTCTATTTTTGCAATAATTATAACATACAAAAAAATAATAATATTAAATTAGGAAAAGTACAAATTTTCTTATTTAAGAAGTGAATTTTTTAATAATTGCATTCTTTCATTGAACAGAGTGGGATAGCTTAGAAAACCGACTAATATACTCGATAAGGCAGCTGTAGTCAGTAAAGCGAAGATGATTAGCAGTTGGAACTGTACCGCTTGTATAGGGTCAGCTCCACCAATAATCTGACCACTCATCATTCCTGGCAATTGCACAAGCCCGATAGTTTTTTGGCTTTCTATAGTTGGAATCATGCTAGCGCGTATAGCGTTTTTGAGCTGATGGTGGACAGCCTGCTTTGGTGTTCCTCCTAAAGAAAGGATTAGCTCAATCTGGTCTTGGCTCGATTCAATTTCCGAGCTGAATCGATTTAAGAAAAGAATGGCCAACACCATCGAATTGCCGATTAACATACCGCTAATTGGTATGATGTACTGGGCTGTAGCTGGTACAATTCCAAAACCCAAGAGAATCCCCTGTGTTACTACCTCCACAATAATAAGAGTAGCCGCAATCTTCCATGTAATGCCCTTTATCGCTTTTCCCTTTTTTCGAGCGTTTAATGCAGCAGTTAAAATCATTAAGGAAATCATTAAAAAGATATAAATAAAGCTATCGGCATCAAAAACAAACTTAAGTACATAACCCACTGCAAGTAATTGAATAATGGAACGAAACGTCGCAATGAGGGTATCTTTTTCAAGTCCTAGCTGTAATCTCTTTGAAAGGACCAGTGGAATCAGGACAAAAATTAAGGTTAGTGAAAGAGTCGTAAAGGTCATTTTCCATATACCCCATTGGCGAACTTTTGAACCTGTTCGTTTCTGGAAGTACCTAAAATACTGCTTTCACCATATTCTATCAATTGTCCGTCCATCATAATCCAAGTATAATCACCTACTCTTTTAGCCTGTTCGATATTATGTGTAATCCAAATAACCGTTACTCCTGAGTCGCGGTTGATATTTAAAATAAGCTGTTCGATTTCGCTTGAAGAGGTTGGGTCTAATGCGGATGTTATTTCATCTAATAGAAGTATCTTTGGTTTGTTGATAAGTGTACGAGCGATTGAAATCTTTTGTTTTTGACCACCTGATAAATCATCCGCTTGGCGATATAAAAAAGTATGGTCAAGTCCTACAACTTCTAAAAATAAAATCGCTTCTTTTTCGGTTAATTTTTTCTGCTGTAATGTAAAGGGGAGTGCAATATTTTCAAATACTGTTCCTCGAATGATCGGTGCATTTTGCAAAACAATACCAACGTTTTTTCGAAGAATGGTAGGTTCAATTAAATTGATTGAATCTTTTTCAACGAAAATCTCCCCGGAAGTAGGTGAAATTAGGCCATTACACATTTTTAATAATGTGGACTTACCGGCACCGGATGGTCCGACAAGGGTAGTAATTTTTCCTTCTTGAAATGTACCGCTAATATTATCTAGAATGGATAATTCATCCACTTTGAAATGGACGTTCTCGAATCTAATGGCAAAAGGGGTAGGTTGCATCATATATTTTTCTCCTATTTAGTAAAACTTAACAATATTATAACGCTGATTTTCTGCTAAAAATAGGAGGCATTCGTTTCAAGGTATTAGAAAATTAGCCTTAGCTGCAAATATATTTTCTTATAAAAAAAAGCTAACTCGTAAGATTTGGGGGCACGAGTTAGCCAAAAGGTATTGATAACTAGACTGCTAAGGGGAACAAATCTAGTAATCGACAATAGGAGAAAAGAAAGACATTCCTTGAAGGTAATTGTTAAGAATAAATCTAATTCCTGAGAATTTCTTGATTGTATTCTTAGGTCAATTAGCTTTGTGTTACTATATATAACATGATAATATGATTTTTTTAAAAATACAATAGTTTTTTTGTAA
>DAMDNS010000406.1:0-3185 GCA_032083605.1 Ureibacillus sp. | reverse complement strand
AAAATGTATCGCAACTTTGTTTGGATAATTCTCGTAGGCCTTGGTTAAAAAGCTTTGAACAGGAACATTCTCGTAAGTCATGCTGTGAGGGATTTCTTTCGGGTATTGGGAAAGCCAAACCTTCTCAGTCATTAACAACTCCCCTTCGTTCAATGTTTTAAATATTCTTACAATTTATTATAATGGAAAAGGATTGGTCTTTCAAACTATTTTTGTAAAACTTTCGAATTTTAGCTAGAATATACTCATATTTTCTACCTTGTTGTGTGGTTGTGGTAGTTTTGAATCTTATTTGGGCGGAATACTATTTTACTAATATATAGGGATGATAGATTTTTAAGCGGGTTTTGTATTTTCGGACCCAGATTCGTTCTCAATTTCCGATTTAAACCTTGCACATTAGCTGCGAACAAAAAAAATAAAGTGTCGGATTCTTGATGAGTTTATTTTATTTCAAGGATGCGGAAGGAAAATAATTCTCTATTTTTAGTGGCTATAAATACTTTTATACTTCTTCATAAAAGTTAGTGAAGCGGAGATTTTCCGCTTATATGCAAAATGGACCTCGTCTCAGTGGTAAATAAGAGGAGAATTTCCGACTATGCATAGAAAAATCCTTCATTTTCACATTTTTCGGGTCGATAGGCGGAATTTCTCCGTCTATTACACCTATTTTTTACTCTATTTTCTAATTAACCGGAATTTTACCGTCTATTTGTCGGATCAGGGGCTTAAACCGACTTCGCAACCTTAAGAGCGATCCCTCATGATCCCTAAGGGTACTCTATTCTATTGTTTCCACTGAATATCTCCTTGAAAAATACGCAATTAAGATCCCGTCATCAAAAAGTTACCCAGAAAGCAAAATTTTATCATCTCCTTAAAACTAAAAAAGCAAGTAGACTTATTAATATCTACTTGCCTTCCAACCTTGCATTATAGAGTTGTTAAATAATATATCCCTACGAGGACAAACAAAATGCATACTACGATTAATACTTTTGCTAATTTTTCCATATCTGAGCTCCTACATAATACTTGCACCGATTACAAAGGAAAGTCCCAGTGAGATGGTGAATGAAATAAAGCCCACTGAGCGATTCTCATTTGCAATTTCTTCATCTACCTTAAAGCGGGGCGTTAAAAATTCGAATAAGATATATGCAAAGATTAATAACAAGAAACCAAACAAGCCCCACCCGATCATTTCCAGTAAAGTAGAATGACGTTCAATGGAATATCTAAAAATATTACATACTCCAAGTATTTTACCGCCTGTTGCAAGGGCAACAGCAACATTCCCATTCTTTATTTCTTCCCAGTTTCTATATTTCGTCACTAGTTCGAATATAACCATCGAAACAATTAAACAAAGAACCACAACACTAAAGTACCCGGCTGTTTCGACTAAAGGATGTTGCCAAAACCTTGAATCTAGCATTAAAGCCAACTCCTTTTTGAGTTTTCAATTGTGTCTATCTCTTTCTACCTAAACCCCGAGAAAACACGAAGACTAATTTTAATGAACAACCAGGAAGAAAACTAAATTTTCTAATGGGAACTCCCTACATCAATGACTAGCGGACTATTTAAGCTCCACTACCGTAACTCCAAATCCACCTTCTCCAGCCTCGCCGTAACGGAAGGATTTAACACGCTTATGACCCTTTAAAAAGCTTTGGATCCCTTGTCGCAATGCCCCAGTTCCTTTACCATGTATGATCGAAACTCGAGGATAGTTGGCTAATAATGCATCATCAATATATTTTTCGGTTCTTAAAATGGCCTCTTCATATCGTTCACCACGTAAATCTAACTCTAGTTTAACATGTCCATTGCGATTTTTCACATTTGTCATGACAACTGTCTGCTTTTCCTTTTCAGGCTTCACATATTGTAAATCCGATTCATCCAGCTTCATTTTGAGAATACCAATTTGAACGACCCATTCTTTTTCGGATACCTGTTCAACCAAAGTCCCTTTTTGGCCATAGCTCAAGACTTTTACTTCGTCACCGACTTTTAAGTTTTGGGCACGTTCGCGAATTTGGGCTTGTTTTTTAAGAACCTGATTTTCCTGAGGAGCAGCAGCGTCCAGCTTTTTCTTCGCTTCGATTAACTCATGCTCTTTTACAACTCTGCTTGCATTTGCACGCATTTCGCGAAGCTCTGCGATCACCTTATCAGATTCCTGCTTGGCTTCATCGACAATTTTACGCGCTTTTTCTTTTGCTTTTTTCTCTAATGCTTCTTTCTTTTCATCATAGGTTTTAATACGCTCTTCTAATTGCTCATGTAATTTTTGGGCTTCTTCCAATAATGCATGTGCTTCATCTGCTTCACGTTCCGAGCGGCGTCTGCTTTCCTCCAACGAAGCAATCATGGATTCAACTTCATGGCGGTCGGAGCCAGTAAAGCTGCGTGCCTGCTGAATAATGGAATCCTTCAGTCCAAGACGTTTAGAAATCTCAAAGGCATTTGAACGCCCTGGTACACCAATCAATAAGCGATACGTCGGGCTTAAAGTCTCAATATCAAATTCAACGCTTGCATTGACTACACCCGGACGATTGTAGCCATATGCTTTTAATTCCGGATAGTGGGTCGTGGCCATTACTCTAGCACCTCGTCCTACAACCTCATCCAAAATGGAAATCGCCAAGGCAGCACCCTCTTGCGGATCTGTCCCAGCTCCCAGCTCATCGAATAATACAAGAGATCGAGCATCAAACTTCCCTAAAATATCTACAATATTCACCATATGCGATGAAAAGGTCGATAACGATTGCTCGATGGATTGTTCATCTCCAATGTCTGCAAATAATTGATCGAATACTGCCAATTCTGATCCATCCAATGCTGGCACTGGTAAACCTGCCTGGGCCATTAAAGTACATAGTCCCACTGTTTTCAAGGTAACTGTTTTACCCCCGGTGTTTGGCCCAGTAATCACGATTGCTGTAATATCCCGTCCAAATTCAATTGTATTTGGAATAGCCTCCTCGCTTGAAATCAAAGGATGTCTAGTACGCACCAATCGAATAAATCCATCTTGATTCATTTTGGGTTTTGTACATTTATTTGCTTGACCATATTTCCCCTTTGCAAGAATTACATCAATATCTCCTAGAATTTGTACAAGGACAAAAAGATCATGGGCAACTTCCTGCACCTTTACGGATAAT
>DAMDNS010000405.1:0-3202 GCA_032083605.1 Ureibacillus sp. | reverse complement strand
TTCTTTGAAGAAGAAGGGTTAAATATAGAATTATCTACAATCGCTGGTGGAGATAAAACAATGACCGCTTTATTGTCAGGCGGTATTGATATTGCTCTTGTTGGTTCAGAAACATCGATTTATGTGTCGGCACAGGGAGCAAACGATCCGATTAAAAACTTTGCTCAGTTAACGCAAACTGACGGAACGTTTTTAGTTGCTCGTGAGGAAATCGAGAATTTTTCGTGGGATATGTTAAAAGGATCTACATTCCTTGGTCAACGTAAGGGTGGAATGCCTCAAATGGCTGGAGAATTTGTATTGAAAAAACATGGTATTGACCCACAGGCTGATCTAGAGTTAATCCAGAATATTGATTTTGCCAATATTTCTACAGCATTTGCTTCTGGTACGGGGGATTATGTTCAATTATTCGAACCAACTGCCAGTGTATTTGAAGCAGAGGGAATTGGCCACATTGTTGCTTCATTTGGTACAGAATCAGGTCACCTTCCATATACAGTTTTCATGGCGAAGGATAGCTTTATGAAAGAAAGTCCAGAAACAATCGAGAAGTTTACAAGAGCATTGAAAAAGGCGCAGGATTTTGTTTACGAGGCTTCAGCGGAGGAAGTAGCAGAAGCGATTCATCCATTCTTTGAGGATACAGATGTAGAGCTGATTGCAACTGTAGTTGAACGGTACCGTGAACAGGAATCCTTTGCAAAAGACCCGGTATTGGACGAAGAAGAATGGAATAACCTGCAAGATATTATGGATGAAGCTGGCGAATTACCAAAACGTATGGATTATAACGAACTAGTAGATACAACATTTGCGGAGAAGGTTCTGGAGTAAATGACTTTTTTAACTGTCAGCAACGTCCACCATACGTATTTTTCAAAAGAAGCAGCAGCAGAAGCCTTGCAGGATATTAATCTTACAATAAACAAAGGAGAATTCGTTTCGTTTATCGGTCCCAGTGGCTGTGGCAAGACGACTCTACTCTCGATCATTGCTGGTCTTTTTGAACCGACAGCTGGTTCGGTAAAAATTGAAAATCAAGAAGTATATGGAAATACTGATTTATCTATTGGGTATATGCTCCAACAGGATTACCTTTTTCCTTGGAAGACGATAGAGGAAAACATCACGCTGGGGTTAAAGTTGTTAAGAAAAGAGAAGCAAAGCTATGTAAATGTGGCCTCCGATTTTTTAAGGGAGGTTGGACTTCCGCCTGTCGAAAAAAAATATCCGCGGGAATTATCCGGTGGTATGAGACAGCGAGTTGCGTTAGCTAGAACTTTAGCGGTAGATCCGAAAATTCTGCTGTTAGATGAGCCATTTTCGGCGCTGGATTATCAATCGAAGCTAAAGCTTGAGGATCTGGTAGCCAATAAATTAAAAGAGTATGGAAAAACTGCGGTTCTGGTGACGCATGATATTGGTGAAGCCATTGCGATGAGTGATCGGATTATCCTTTTCTCAAGCAGACCTGGCAGAATCCATCAAATCTTTGAGGTGCCAGAGGAATTAAAAGCATTAACCCCTTTTGAAGCAAGAGCACATTCAAGTTACTCCTCCCTATTCCAGATTATATGGAAGGAGCTTGAAAGCCTTGGATAATCAAAAACTTCATCGTCAGTTTTTACAATCTCTCAGAAAAGAAAAAAGATGGGTTCGATTTTACCAATTATTGATTTTAATAGCCTTCTTCGGCTTATGGGAGGTAGCTTCACGCTTTAGATGGATTGATCCGCTAATCTTCAGTTCTCCGACAAAGGTAACGAATTTACTAATCGACAATATTTCAGATGGCTCCATTATGGTGCATATCAGCTACACACTATTTGAAACGGTTCTAGGATTCATACTAGGTACACTGCTTGGAACAATATTGGCTGCAATTCTTTGGTGGTCTCCGTTTCTGTCCAAGGTATTAGATCCGTATCTAGTTATCTTGAATTCAATGCCAAAAGTTGCGCTTGGGCCAATCTTGATTGTAGCAATGGGGCCTGGAATGAGCTCGATCATTACGATGGGGGCAATAATCTCAGTCATTATTTCAACGATAGTAATTTATACATCCTTTAGAAGTGTTGATGCCAATTATCTAAAAGTACTGCAAACCTTTAATGCGTCCAGGTCCCAAATGTTTAAGGAGGCAATTCTGCCTTCCTCCTTCCCGACAATAATCTCGACATTAAAAGTGAATGTTGGTCTGTCTTGGGTAGGGGTAATCGTAGGGGAATTCTTGGTATCCTCGAAAGGACTTGGTTATTTAATCATTTATGGCTTCCAGGTATTTAACTTTAACCTGGTGCTCATGTCGCTTCTGATTATCGCTATTTTTGCCACAATCATGTATCAGCTAGTTGAATTACTTGAAAGAAAACTCATTAAAAGTTAAAAGAACATTAGAAAAAGAAAACTTGTCCGTACCAAAGACGGATTCATTTAATGCTAGCTTGTCTTTCCATCAAAAAAAATCCTTGAACTTCATCGTTCAAGGATTTTTTAGTGTTATATAAGGATTTTCTCTCGATTAGAAATCTTCATCAATCGGTGATGAAGTCCTGAAAAAACGAAAGTTTCCAGTTGCTAATCTTTTCTCTGTATTAAGAGCAATTCGATCATAGCATACTGGACAAGTATATGTGTGGATTGGTCTATTACGCAATTTTTTTGCTAAGGGTACGTCATCATCAAGCTCATTGATAGAATCACAAATGACACATTTAACTCGCATTTCGCATTATCCTCCTATTAGTCCACTCGAATAGCTGCAATATTTTTAATAGGATTTTCAACGTTTGAACCATCAGCAAATAAAAGATGCACAGGACCCTCATCAGTGATTGGTTTACCATCCTGGCTATATTTAAAAATAATTGTATTAGCTTCTTCAATAGAAAAGGCAACTTCTTGACCATCTCTTAGCTCGAAAACAACCTGCTTTGCATGATCTTCAATTTCAGCATTTTTTAAGAAATGTTTAATTTCCATTCCAAATGTACCGGTTTTCATCCCTTGACGATCGAATTTTCTCTCTGTTTTTAAAGTAGGCGGGAAAGTAGCTCCCTCCATAATTTCGCGAGACCAATGTCTGCCTGTATTTAGCAGATATTTTAAGTCCTCGTCTTCTACCTCTTGTTTGTCAACAAAATAAGTTTTCAAATCTATTCTACGATCATCAAAAATCCATACAGTAGGATCTAGAGTA
>DAMDNS010000404.1:0-3207 GCA_032083605.1 Ureibacillus sp. | reverse complement strand
CAAAATCTAGATAACGCCTTTAAAGCCATTCGTGATTTGGAATTCGGAGGAGTAATGGTCAATGATAGCAGTGATTTCCGAATCGATTCAATGCCATTTGGCGGGATGAAGCAATCAGGAATTGGAAGAGAAGGGGTTGCGTTCTCTATTCAAGAAATGACAGAGTTAAAGGTTGTCTGCTTTAAGCTCAACCACAGCAGCTGATGTAGTAAAAAACTATAATTCCAGAAAATGAAAAGAGGAGGTCGAAATTGTATGAAAAAACTTACACTAACAATATTAGCAGCATTCGTCATGATACTATTAGCAGCATGTGGAGGAGAGAGTGAGGCATCTGGCGGTAAAACGGATGGAGCTTCTAAACTCGAACAGCTACAGGAAGCGGGTAAAGTGAAAATTGGTTTTGCTAATGAAGTTCCTTATGCCTTTGAAGAAAACGGTGAACTAAAAGGAGCCAATGTGGAAATTGCAAAAGCCGTTTTCAAAGAACTTGGAATTGATAACGTAGAAGCTCAATTATCAGATTTTAGCCAATTGATTCCCGGGGTGCAAGCTGGACAATTCGATGTCATTACAGCTGGGATGGCTATCAAAGCGGATCGTTGTGAGAGAGTATTATTTAGTGAACCAGAAATGAAATATGGTGAGGGGTTAATTGTTGCTGCAGGTAACCCGAAAAACATTCAAAGCTATAAAGATATTGCTGCAAATCCAGATTTGAAAGTAGTTGTAATGGAGGGGACGACTGAAATAGAATTCCTTCAACAAGAAGGAGTAAGTCCTGACCAGATCATCACGGCACCAGATATTCCGGCAACCTTCTCTTCTGTTCAAGCTGGCCGTGCTGATGCAACAACAGGTACTGAGATGACAGTGAAAATGGCTTTAGAATCAGCAGGTACTGACAAATTAGAGTTTGTGGAAACTTTTGAACAGCCGGCTGTTGATGGTGTACCAAGCTATGGTGCTGCAGCATTTAACATTGAAAACGAAGAGCTGCGTAATGCTTACAATGAAAAATTACAAGAGCTGAAAGAAAATGGAACAATCGCTAAAATTCTGGAAGACAATGGATTTAGTGAAATTAGCAACATGGTGGAAGTGGGTTCAGTTACAACTGAGCAGCTTTGCGGCGGAGAGAGTTAAGACGCTATTTAATTGAAACAGAAATGGTTTGGTTTGTTAATAGGGACAAGCTTGCAATGCTACTGTCCCTATTTTTTCATAATTATTTTGATTTATTTAAATATTCAAAAAGAAAGGGATGATCAATATGAGTGCCATTATTGAAATAATTCCACAACTCCTGCGAGGGCTGCAAATTACCGTTTCAGTTTTGCTAGCATCAGCAATTATTGCTTACATAGTAGCTTTTATTGCAGGACTTGCCAGAATATCCAAAAATGTTTTATTGAATAAAATTGCCGGCATCTATGTAGAAGTTTTTCGAGGAACTTCATTGATCGTTCAGTTATTTTGGCTGTATTACGCTATTCCAATGCTATTTGGCATTCAATTAGGATCGAATTGGTGGACAGGTGTCATTGCAATCGGGCTAAACTATGGGGCTTACTTATCTGAAGTGGTACGAGGGTCAATTTTGGCAGTCGATAAAGGACAAACAGAAGCGTCTATTGCCTTAAATATGTCAAGCTTCCAAAGAATGCGTCTCATCATATTACCTCAAGCAGTAAGAATGATGCTCCCTGAGGTCGGCAATTACACCATTCAAATGATGAAAGCAACTTCGCTAGTTTCTCTGATTGGTATGCGTGACATTTTATATTATGGGGATATCATGCGGAGTACAAATCTATCACAAGCCCCACTAGTATACGTAGTTGTTTTGGTGATGTATTTCATTATTGCACTACCATTTATCTGGTTAACTAGAAAAGGAGAAACGTTATCGAAGAAAGGGGTGGCTAGCTAATGGGTTCAAACTTCAGGTGGGAAACATTTGCAGAGGCCCTTCCGTTTGTTATGAAAGGATTAGGCTTAACTGTAGGGTTAACGTTTGCTTGCTTTGGTTTTGCATTAATTTTTGGATTTGTATGGATCTTCTTAAGACGTATTCCTAGCAAACCAATTGTTTGGCTTATCACATGGATTATGGAATTTATTCGATCAACGCCACCTCTTGTTCAATTATTTTTTATTTATTATGCATGGCCAGTGGTACCCGTTGTCGGAGTTACCTTAGAGCCATTCACATGTGCTGTATTGGGAATCGGTATTCATTATAGTACGTATATTGGGGAAATTTATCGTTCAGGGATTGAAAGTGTGGAGAAAGGGCAATGGGAGGCCTCAACTGCACTGAATTTCTCGACAGCAGATAAGTGGAAGATGATTATTTTGCCTCAAGCAATACCACCAACCATCCCAATGCTAGGAAACTATTTCATTATTATGTTTAAGGAAGTTCCATTAGCATCGACAATTGGTGTTGGAGGAATTCTGTTTATGGCAAATTCCTATGGGGCTTTAAACTTTGCTTATTTAGAACCATTAACAATTGTTGGAATAATTTTCTTAGCATTAAGTTATCCATCATCCATTTTAATTAAGAAATTAGAAGTGAAAATGAATACACGTTTTGATAAAAACGCTATTTTATCGAAATCCAAAAAGAAAACAATTCAAGGGATGAATCTTGAGGGGAGTGATCGTATTGTCTGAGACTCTAGTAAAAAAACAAGAAGCGATCTTATCGAATAAGGAACCAATTGTGAAATATAGAGATGTAACGAAGTCATTTGGCGATACACATGTATTAAAGGGAATTAATCTCGATATACATCCAGGAGAAAAAATTGCGGTTATCGGTCCAAGTGGGTCGGGCAAGACCACTATCATTCGAATGTTAATGACTTTGGAAGAACCAACTTCAGGTGACATCTTGGTTAATGGGAAAAATCTTTGGAAGATGGACAAGAATGGTTCAAAAGTGCGTGCAAATGAGAAACATTTAAGAGATGTACGTGGAGAGATTGGGATGGTGTTTCAACATTTCAACTTATTCCCCCATATGACCATTCTAGAAAATTGTATGTCAGCACCAGTTCATGTAAAAAAAGAAAACAAAGATGAAGTTCGAGAACGATCCATCAAGATGCTCGAGCGTGTCGGGTTAGGAGACAAATTGCACTTCTATCCATCCCAACTTTCTGGAGGGCAAAAGCAGCGTGTGGCCATGGCTCGTGC
>DAMDNS010000403.1:0-3211 GCA_032083605.1 Ureibacillus sp. | reverse complement strand
CTTCAAAGAAGCCTTGGGTAATGGCTACATATTGAGGTGCGTAGAAAATGGAGCGAGTAACTTCACCGATTTTGACCGTTTGAAGTTCCTCTGAATCATTACAAGCTGCAAGTAGAAGTACCATTAGACTTGATATTACAACCAAAAGACTAGACTTCACCCATTTTTTCAATGCTCCAACCTCCCTATTCGTACTCTTCGTACTTGTTGTTTATCAAGAGTAGATTATGCATTATAGGAAAAATGTGTGAATACCTAGAAATCCGTAAATATCTTTAGTCCTTATATATGTTTCTTTTAAAGAAGCCTTTCTCTGAAGCTACAATTAATACACTATAGATTAACAGGGCACAAAAAGTACTGCTTGCAATAACAAGCCCCATTGGAATGGCGGTATGGCTTCCTCCCAGTCCAACAAGAGGTGTAGCAATCGCACCTAATCCCATTTGGCCTAAACCGATAAAGGCAGAAGCGCTTCCCGCATTTTTCCCTTGTCTCTGCATTGCTAGCGAGGTACTAGTTGGCGCAACCAATCCGACACTTGAAACCACAAAGAATAAAGGAATTAAAATCCCCATAAGTCCGAAATCAAGCTGTATCATGATATAAAGAACCAAACCTGCTAAAAAGGCTTGCAATAATCCAAAGGTTAGGATTTTTTTCTCTCCTACAGTACGGCTTAATCTTGAAGAAATCTGAGAAGCTGAAACTATACCAATACTGTTAATAGCGAAAACTAACCCAAATGCTTGTGGTGACAGCCCATAAATATCCTGCAGCACAAAAGGTGAACCTGAAATATAAGCAAACATTCCTGCAAAAACAAAGCCTGCCGCTAAACAATAGCCCAAGAATATGCGATCCTTCAGCATTACAGCCATTGAAGCTACGGTTTGTTTAATTCCACCTGTTTGACGTTTTTCAACTGGTAAACTTTCCGGAAGCTTCAAAATTACTCCCAGTAAAATCGCAACACCCAGAATACTCAAAATAACAAAAATGCCTTGCCAGCTGGTAAACCTTAGTACTTGACCTCCTATAGTTGGTGCTATGATTGGTGCTATACTGTTTACAAGCATTAAAAGGGCAAAGAACTTAGTCATTTCATAGCCTGTGAAATAGTCCCTTACAATTGCACGAGAAATGACGATTCCTGCAGCACCCGCTAACCCCTGAATCAATCGCAAGATACATAAAACGACAATTGAGGAGGTAAAGGCGCATAGTATAGATGAAATGATGAAAATTGTCATTCCGACCATCAACGGAATACGACGACCGCGCGCATCACTGATTGGGCCAGCGATCAACTGCCCTACTGCAAGACCGAGCAAACAAAACATCAGACTTAGCTGTGCAACAGATGTACTAGTATTTAGATCTGTTGCTATAGTAGGCAATGATGGCAGATACATATCCATTGCAAATGGTGCCAGAGCCGATAAAAAACCGAGCACCAAAATTTTTCCCACTTGTTTTTTCTTTTTTGCACTTACCTCTAAAGGCAAGTCATTTTCCATCTTTAAAGTCATTTATTTTCCCCCCATACTTCTCTTAAAGTTATAATTCCTTTTATTGTAAGATAAATGCAATGGATGAAACAATATTTATTTAGACAGATAAATCTATGCATTTTCGTTAGTTTTTACTCTTGAAACCATCAAAAAAGAGGTGTTACGAAAAGTCGCAAATCTTAAACGACCTTCGTACCAACCTCTTTATAAATGTTTCTTATTGCGATGCCGCTCTTTTTTCTTCACGTTTTTCACGCCATAAACGTGTTTTATAAATGATAAGAATTAAAGCTGCAACGATTAAACCTTCGATCATCGGTAAGAAAAGTGCTAAAAACGTTAAAACAATACATCCTATAAATAGGAAAATATAAATAATAATATTTTGAATTAATTTCAAATCATTCTTAGCAAAACCAAGTTTAAAAACAATTGCTGCAAGGATAAAGATCAAGAAGAATGTAGCGTATCCAGCAACCTCATAGCTTGGCAAATTTTCATATAAATATCGAGTTATACCTGACATACGACCGAATACAAAGGCAGTTTCACCTGTATCCGCAGGTGCAGATGCTTGAATATAATTTAGTGTCCCAAACAAGTTCAACTTCTACAACACCTTTCACACTTCCAGCAAAGTACGCAAATTCTAATTACTCAGCGAATTTTTTCTTTTTCGCTTGTTTTTCACGTTCGTTTTTATCTAGAATTTGTTTACGTAAACGGATAGATTCAGGTGTTACTTCTAAGTATTCATCTTCATCTAAGAATTCTAGTGCTTCTTCAAGCGTTAAGATACGAGGACGTTTAATAACGTTCGTTGCGTCTTTTGTTGCTGAACGTACATTTGTTTTTTGTTTCATTTTCGTAATATTAACCGTGATGTCGTTATCGCGGTTATTTTCACCAACGATCATACCTTCATAAATTTCAGTACCTGGTTCAACAAATAGTGTACCACGGTCTTCAATTTGCATCATACCATAAGTAGTCGCTTTACCTGTTTCCATCGATACAAGTGCACCTTGGTGACGTCCACCTACACGGCCTGCAACAACTGGTTGGTATGAATCAAATGTATGGTTAATAATACCGAAGCCTTTTGTTAATGACATGAATTCAGTTGTATACCCGATTAATCCACGAGCTGGAACCATGAAGATTAAACGAACTTGTCCGTTTCCTTCATTAATCATGTCTAACATTTCACCTTTACGGTTACCTAATGATTCGATAATTGAACCTACACTGTCTTCTGGCACATCAATTTGTACGCGTTCAATCGGTTCACATTTCACGCCATCAACTTCACGAATGATTACTTGTGGTTTAGACACTTGTAATTCATAGCCTTCACGACGCATGTTTTCGATCAGGATGGATAAGTGAAGCTCTCCACGTCCTGAAACGATCCAAGCATCCGGAGAATCTGTATCTTCTACACGCAAAGATACGTCAGTTTGTAATTGAGAACGAAGGCGTTCTTCGATTTTTCTTGAAGTAATCCATTTTCCTTCACGGCCTGCGAATGGAGAATTGTTTACTAGGAAAGTCATTTGTAAAGTAGGCTCATCGATACGTAATGGTGTTAACGCTTCTTGATGCTCAACAGGACAAACTGTTTCCCCAACGTTGATTTCTTCCATACCAGATACGGCGATTAGGTCACCAGAGTATGCTTCTTGGATTTCTTCACG
>DAMDNS010000402.1:0-3215 GCA_032083605.1 Ureibacillus sp. | reverse complement strand
ATTATATACAGCGCATGACTACGAAGCCCATGGTCGAATTGCAGATTTTGTTGTTCTGATGACCTATGAATGGGGATGGAGGGGCGCGTCACCTCAAGCCATTTCACCAATTAATCAGATGCGACGCGTGGTAGAATATGCACTATCGGTTATGCCTGCCGAAAAAATCTATTTAGGTTTCCAAATCTATGCTCGAGATTGGAAGATTCCGCATGTTGACGGGGCTACTGCAGAAACCTTTAGTCCCCAAGAGGCTGTTCGCCGAGCAACGAAGTATAACGTGACCATTCAATACAATGAAACAGCCCAATCCCCATTCTTTCGTTATGTCGATGAACAAGGGCAAGGTCATGAGGTTTGGTTTGAGGATGCACGAAGCGCACAAGCCAAGTTTGATATGGCGAAGCAATATAATTTAAGAGGCATCAGCTATTGGGCATTAGGCTATCCATATCCACAAAATTGGGCATTGTTAAATGCAAACTTTGAAATCGAGAAAAACTATACACCCGATTTTGATTAGCCGTTAACGAAGATGAAAAAAACTCTGCAGATACTTTGCTGCAGAGTTTACTTTCTTAATCTTGCCAATACCTTCTTGGCATTTTTTGCCGTATACATTTGTTGATCTGCTTCACTGTACAAGCATTCCATATTTCTTATAGAAGAATAAATATAGGAATAGCCGATGGACATATGTATTTGAAGCGATTCATTAAAGGTATTATGATAATTTAAATTTTGGATTACTTTATTGATGAACGCCACTACGTCTTCCTCATCAGCATTAGGCAGAAGTACAGCAAATTCATCTCCTCCCAATCGAGAAATAATCATCTCTCTACCTGCACAATTCGTTAATATATTAGCTGCTTCCATAATAAGTCGATCTCCTGTTAGATGCCCAAATGTATCGTTTATATATTTTAGTTGATCTAAATCACAGATAACGACCCCCATTGGGACATCCTTTACCTTATTATACAAGCTCATTTTTGTTTGGAAAAACGTGCGATTATAGACATTGGTTAAAGCGTCATGAGAAACTTCATATTCTAATTGTTGCTGTAATTTCATCTTATCATCAATATTTCGATAAATCCCTTGGATGGCAACTAGCTTGCCTTCTCTATAAACCGGTGTTGCATACTCTTCAAACCAAATATAGTTCCCCTTATTATTTTGAAGTCGAATCGTTAGCGGTTTACTAAAATCCATTTTCCCCAACGATTTATTTTCGAGCTTTTCATAATCGTATGGGTGAACAATTTCAAATATTTTAGCAGGATTGTGCATATGCTCATCATAAGTGTTTGGCCCTAGCTGATTTACTGCCGGGCTCAAATACCGATAATTTAATTGTGGAACCTCGCAATAGTAAATAATATCTTTCACATTTTCAACAGCATCAATTAGCGGCTTTAAGTAATCAATTTGTTGTTTCTTTTTAGCTAATTGAAGATATTGTATTATACATACTATTAAAAGAAGCAGCATGATTCCTATTACAAAAAACCACATAAATAACACCACTTTTCTACTATATGAAAATACGAAATAATTCTTCCTTTATCATCATTACATATTATATAACTATCTTAACACTGGTGTAATAGGAAAAACTAAAAAATGTAAGTTCTTTTGCTCTAATTCCGAATATTTCTATCTAAATCAAATGGCATATTCATACTTCATCAAACCCTCTCAAACATAAACGAGCTATTTAGTCATATAATTTTATAACCGAAATATAAATCTATCATAAAGGGAGGAAAGAATTGGACGTTTATGTACGCCCTGGTACTTCTTTTTGGTATCTAAGTCAGCTGTTTTCAATCCCTCTTCGCTTAATTATTGATTCAAACCGTGATATTAACTCACAATATCTCTCAATAGGACAAAGATTAAGAGTCCCTGGATATATTACGGTCAATTATCAAATTCGTTATGGAGACTCTTTATGGCTAATCTCTCAAAGAAATAGTTTACCTGTTGAGAGTCTATATTTAGTAAACCCTAATCTGAACCCAAATAATTTACAAGTGGGGCAAACCATTCGTATTCCACGAAGAGTAACTTGGCGTCTTGTCAGCGGAGACCAAAATTATGACTATGATAAGATGATGAATGATATTTGGAGATTGATTGCCGTATATCCATTTATGAGGATGTCGAACATGGGAAATTCCGTTCTAGGAAAAAATATTCCTGAGCTTTTAATCGGGAATGGCTCTAAAAGAGTGCATTATAACGCTTCCTTTCATGCGAATGAGTGGATTACAACACCTGTGCTCATGACATTCTTAAATGACTATTTTTTATCCTTAACCAATCAAAATTCCATGCGTGGTTTATCAACTTTCCCATACTATCTCCAAACCATGCTGTCGGTTGTTCCAATGGTCAATCCGGATGGGGTGGATTTAGTCCTTAACGGAGCTCCCGATGATGCACCTTGGCGAGATCAAGTTATTGAATGGAACGATGGAAATACCGATTTTTCAAATTGGAAGGCAAATATAAACGGTGTCGATCTAAATGATCAATTTCCTGCAAACTGGGAGGCTGAAAGAGACCGCAATCCTAAAGAACCTGGCCCTAGGGATTATGGCGGTGAAGCCCCTTTAACAGAGCCAGAAGCCATCGCAATTGCAGAGTTAACAGGAAGAAGAGATTATGCTCGTGTTCTTGCATTCCATACACAGGGTGAAGTCATCTATTGGGCCTATGAGAATATGGAGCCTCCCGAATCAGAAACAATCGTCAATGAATTTGCTACAGTAAGTGGGTATGAGCCCGTGAAAACGCTTGAAAGCTATGCAGGCTATAAGGATTGGTTCATTCAAGATTGGCGAAGACCTGGCTTCACGGTAGAGCTCGGATTAGGTCAAAATCCTTTGCCCTTAAGTCAATTTAATGAGATTTATGAGGAAGCCTTAGGGATTTTCCTGGCTGGATTATATATGTAAAGGTAATATGCAAAGAGAAGCTTTTTATTCTCCTGCACTTTTCAGCGGAGTAACCCTTTTCTTGTTCTCGAATATCCTATAAAGAATGGGCTTTTTAAAAAAACATCCAACGTGTTTTAAAGCGCTTCGTTGGAGGATAGGAGAAACATGAAAAGATTATCCTTTTTGCTTTCACTTGTTGCTTTTATTTTTTTAGTTGGATGCAGTGACTCAGATACTAAAAAGGAAACAACAATTGAAGAACCC
>DAMDNS010000401.1:0-3223 GCA_032083605.1 Ureibacillus sp. | reverse complement strand
AATATCTTCTTCGGTAAAAATGGGACGATTTTTTATGTTAATAGTAACACTTGCTTGTTCTGTTTTTAACGCACGCCCTGCTGCTGCTACATTAACCTTTACTAGAGGCCCATGTTTTTCTTCTAGTTCACTTTTAATCTCTTTAATTAAGTCCGCAACATATACTACATTATGTATTTGGCCGTCTACCATGGCACGCTCTTTATGTTCTTTCATGAGTATGTCGATAACATGGAAATGTTCGTTTTGCTCCTCAAGAATAATACCGACGACTGAGCGTGTACCAATATCTAAGGCAAATAATTTTGAACTCAAGTGGAACCGCTTCCTTTCTGGGGATTACTAAAATACTTTAGCGAGTTGAATCGCTAAAGAAAAAAGCGTGACAATTTGAAATTTGTTGACTATAATATAATTATTAACTTAAAATGTACCATACATTTTGATGTTCTGAAAAGAGTAGACAAAGAAGGAGAGGAGAATAGAAATGAGTGAGCAAAACTTAGAAGCACTACGTAGTCAAATTGACGAATTAAACATAGAAATTCTACGTTTAATTAATGAAAGAGCAGAGATTGTTGATGAAATCGGTAAAATCAAAGGAAAACAGGGTGTTAACCGATACGATCCTCTTCGCGAACGCCATATGTTAAATCTATTAAAAGAGCATAATAAAGGGCCGTTAAATCAAATGACGGTAGATTATATATTTAAACAAATCTTCAAAACAGCATTAAAACAACTAGAAGCAGATAAGAAAAAGGAACTTCTTGTTTCACGCAAGAAAAAATCCGAGGATACAGTTGTTGAAATTAATGGCGAAACAGTAGGTGCAGGTGGCCCAACATTTGTATTTGGACCATGCTCTGTAGAATCATATGAGCAAGTTGCAGCTGTTGCAGCTTCGATTCAAGCAAAAGGTTTAAAATTAATTCGTGGTGGAGCATACAAACCTCGTACTTCTCCATACGATTTCCAAGGTCTTGGCTTGGAAGGGCTTAAAATCCTAAAACAAATTTCTAAGGAATATGGTCTGGCAGTTGTGACAGAAATCGTAACACCAGCTCACATCGAAGAAGCATTAGACTATGTTGATGTGATTCAAATCGGGGCACGTAATATGCAAAACTTCGAATTATTAAAAGCGGTTGGTTCAACAAATAAGCCGGTCTTATTAAAACGTGGTTTAGCGGCAACGATTGATGAATTCATCCATGCTGCTGAGTACATTATGTCGCAAGGAAATGAAAACATCATGCTTTGTGAGCGCGGAATTCGCACTTACGAAAAAGCAACACGTAATACTTTAGACATTTCAGCAGTACCAATTTTAAAACAAGAGACACATTTACCTGTATTTGTGGATGTTACGCATTCAACTGGTCGTCGTGATTTGCTATTACCATGTGCGAAGGCTGCAATTGCCATTGGTGCTGACGGAGTGATGGCAGAGGTGCATCCTGACCCATCTGTGGCACTTTCTGACTCACAACAGCAAATGGATATTCCTGAATTCGATGCGTTCTACAATGAGATTCAAAAATTCATGAAACAATATGAGTTAAAAGCATAAAATCAATTGAGCCCAAAAGTATTTTCAAATACTTTTGGGTCTTTCTTTTTGCATTTTACCAGTTAAAAAAAGGACAAATATTGAATCTTTATTAAGATTATATGGTTTATATTGAAAATGAATTGGAAATTGTCGTATGATGGAAATAATAATTTGACTTAAAAGGAGGCGTATCCTTTGACTGTAACGATTTATGATGTTGCACGTGAAGCAAATGTTTCAATGGCGACTGTGTCACGTGTAGTTAACGGAAACCAAAATGTAAAACCTGCTACAAGAAAAAAAGTATTAGAAGTTATAGAACGCTTAGAATATCGACCTAATGCAGTAGCTCGTGGTTTAGCAAGTAAGAAAACAACAACTGTAGGGGTTATTATCCCGGATATTTCCAATAATATTTATGCCGAAGCAGCACGCGGCATAGAAGATATCGCAACAATGTATCGCTATAATATTATCTTAGCGAACTCAGACCAGAATGAAGATAAGGAACTGAATTTACTAGATACTATGCTAGGAAAGCAAGTTGATGGAATTGTGATGATGAGTGATGCAGTAACGCCCAAGCTTCATCAGTCAATGGAACATTCTCCTGTACCAATCGTGCTTGCTGGTTCTGTTGATGAAACAAACAATTTTCCATCGGTTAATATCGACTATTTCCAAGCGTCATATGAGGCGGTTCAACTATTAATAGATAATGGGCATAAACGCATTGCCTTTGTTTCAGGTCCTCTTGCATATACGATTAACTCTAAATTCAAGCTGGAGGCTTATAAAAAGGCATTAGCTGATGCAGGCATTGAAATAGACGAACAACTAATCATTTCTGATGATGGAACTTACGATAGCGGTCTGGAAGCATGGGAAACTTTAAGTGGCGTGGAGAATCCGCCAACTGCATTTTTTGCAGGTAGTGATGAATTAGCAATTGGCCTGATTCATGGTGCACAGGATAACGGAAAAATGGTTCCCGATGAGATTGAAGTCATTAGCTTCGAGGATTCAAAGCTTGCACGTATGGTACGCCCACAGCTAACTAGCGTGGTATTGCCTCTTTACGATATCGGAGCAGTAGCAATGCGTTTACTGACAAAATTAATGAATAAAGAAGATATCGAGGATCAATCGGTAATCATACCACACAGAATTGAAAAACGAAATTCAGTTAAATAAAAAAATAGCCCGTTTCAAGAACTAGCTGATTCTCTTATGGAGTGCAGTAAGTAAAAATAGGTTAAATAACATTAGAAATAGCATGGTAATTCATTCATAATGAATTTGCCATGCTTTTATATTTCTTAAAACCGTTGAAGATTTAGCTCTTAAAATCAAGGCTGTCCGAAATCATTGATTAATCTTCGTATTGATTGGTATAGGTGTCGTAAATCTTAGAGGGAGAGTTTCCGGCTATTGTGTATAGCGGGGGGGTAAGAAGCAAAGATAAGTGGAGAATTTCCGATTAACTGTACTAAATAAGGCAAAATGCGAAGATTTAGGTAATGTAGACGGAAAAACTCCCTTTATTTAAAGAGAAATTAGGGGATATTTTAATTTAAACGGAAATTTTCCGTTTATTTTTCAAACACTCTGGAATCAATAATCGGTAGTCAAGAGCAAAAATCTAATCACTTTGCCCCAAGGAATGTA
>DAMDNS010000400.1:0-3240 GCA_032083605.1 Ureibacillus sp. | reverse complement strand
ACGGCGGTGACGGGTTATGGACTTATGCTGCTCCAGCACATCAAGTCGCTGATATTCCTGTAGCTGAATTAGTAGAGTCTGATGCCGTTCGTAAAAATCCAGTAACATTAGGTGCATTTAAAATTGATAAAATCGTACCAGGTGAATCAGTATCTTACGTGAAAAACGAAAACTACTGGAAAGGCGTACCAAAACTTGACGGAGTTGTAGTAAAAGTAGTTCCTTCGAGCTCTATTTCAGTAGCAATCGGTTCAGGTGATTATGATATCGTTCGTGATTTCAATGCAACAAAAATGCCAGAAATCGAAAACTTTGATAATATTACAGTCTTAGGTCGTCCAGAGCTTTACTATTCTTACTTAGGATTTAAAGTAGGTAAATTTGATACTACACAAGGTAAGGTAGTAACAGACATGGAAGGCTCTAAAATGGGTAACTTACAATTACGCCAAGCGATGGGGTATGCTTTGGACATCGAGCAAGTATCTGAAGTATATTACAACAACTTACGTGAACGTGCGAATTCTTTAATTCCACCAGTATTTGAAGCATTCTATGATGCAGAATTAAAAGGCTACACTTACGATCCGGATAAAGCTATGGCTTTATTAGATGAAGCTGGTTATAAGGATGTTGACGGAGATGGTTTACGTGAAGATCCAAACGGCGAGAAATTAGAAATTAAATTGGCTTCTATGTCAGGTGATGCCGTTGCAGAAGAAATTGCTGCATTCTACCTGCAAAACTGGGCTGATGTTGGTTTAAATGTTACATTATCAACTGGCCGTTTAATCGAATTCAATGCATTCTATGATATGGTTCAGGCTGATGATCCAGAAATCGATATCTTCATGGGTGCTTGGGGAACAGGTACTAACCCATCTCCATCAGGCTTATATGGTGAAGTGGATGAATTTAACTTCAGCCGTTACACTTCTCCAGAATTACAAGCAGCTGTAGAAGCAATCGATTCACCAGAAGCGTTCGACACGAATTTCCGTGCTGAACAATTCAAAATCTTCCAAGAGCATATCGAAGAAGTTGCAACAACAATTCCAATGCAATTCCGTTATGAAATTTTACCAGTTAACAAACGTGTGAAAAGCTTAAGTATCGACTATGCAAATGACTTTACTAGCCATTTACATGAAATTGAATTAGTTGCTGAAGAGCCAGTAGCTTCTAACTAATCCAAGGAAGGATGAATCCGGGAGTATCAATACTCTCTGGGTTCATCTTTTTTATTTGCTGGTGAAAGGAACGAAGGGCATACTTGAAAATAAAACGAGCTGCTCCTGATGGAAACAGCTCGTTCATTTTAATAATCTTTATCTGTAAAGAAAATCGCTATCGTACCAGGACCTGAATGTGCGCCGATACTTGAACCAATCATTGTAATCTCGAAGGATTTTGGTTGTAGCTTCTCCTCGATTAACGCTTGTACTTCTTTGGCAAATTCATAGTCATCCCCATGGCTGATGCCGACTATTTTTTCTGAGAAATTGCCGCCGCGTTCTGCCATCAGCTCAATAATACGATTAATGGCTTTCTTGCGGCCCCGAATTTTTTCAAGAGGGATCAGCTTTCCATCCTCTACATGTAAAATGGGTTTGATGCTTAATAGCCCGCCGATAAAGGCACTAGATTTTGAAAGTCTTCCTCCGGCAGCAAGATAATTTAGGTTTTCAACGGTAAAGAGCTGCGTCATATGCTCTGCCATGTGAGCAATTTTTTGTGCAGCCTCATCAAGAGAAAGACCTTGCTCCTTTAGTCGAACAGCTTCTTGAACTAAAAGTCCATGTCCTAGTGAAGCACACTTGGTATCAATAATTTTTAATTTAAGATTTGGGTTGTTTTCGCGTACCTGAGAAGCAATCATCACGGCTGTGTTGTATGTACCCGATAAATTTGAGGAGAAGGCAATATAAATACCTTCTTCATCATTCTTTGCTAGGTTTTCAAACTCAGTTAAAAATGCTTCAGGTGATACTTGCGAAGTTTTTGGAATTGCTCCTTCCTTCATGGCATCGTAAACAACCTTCGGATCGATATCCAAAACATCATTATACTGCTGGTTATTTAAGTCCACACGAAGGGGAAAGAGTTGTACGTTGTTTTCTGCAAAAAACTCCTTTGGCAAGTCGCAGCCACTATCTGTAAAAATTTTCATATTCAAACCTCCTTTGAATGGTCTATTTTAAAATATACTAAAACTTCTTATTGCAAGGTAAAAGGCAGGCAAACTAGCGTTTGGAACACGTCCTTACTTACAATTTTAGTCTGTCTATGAGGAATTTAGCAATGCCATCTTCGTTATTGCTTAAAGTTATTTCATTCGCAATATTCTTTAAATCATCAATCCCGTTTGACATAGCGACGCCAATTCCAGCATATTCAAGCATTTCCAAATCGTTGTCCTCGTCACCAAAGGCGATAATTCTGTCACGTGGAATATTCATTTCTTGTGCAATATGCGAAATTCCAACGGCTTTATTTAATCCTTTTCGAACAATTTCGATTATATGGAATGGTGCCCCCCAACGACGATGGTCGATTAATTCGGCGTGCACACTCGCTAAATGATCCCGAATAATCGGCACATTTGCTTCAGATGCATGGATAAGTAAGCTTGTCGGATTTTCATTTAAGCTTCCTCTTAGGTTACCGATTGTAACGCGAGGGTCTCCCATATTAAAGATATCCATCATGCGATGATCTTCATTATGAATAAATACATCGTCCATCACTTCAGCAATCAAATTCTCATATTGATATTTGTCCACAGAGTCGACAACATCGTGAACAACACTGATGTCGATTGGGGAGTGGCGCATATCCCATCCAGGATTTTTTGGGTGGTGAACTAGTGCGCCATTAAAGTTGACGATGGGTGTAGTTAACCTCAATTCGTTGTAATATAGCTGACTTGCACGGAAAGGTCGTCCTGTAGCAATCATCACCTGATGACCAGCTTCTTTTGCTTTAAATAAAGTCCTCATTGTGTTTTCGGATATTTTTTTCTCATCCGTTAATAAAGTACCATCTAAATCTAACACGATTAAATGTTGTTTCATGAAGGAATTCTCCTTTCTCTCTCTTTAAATTTTATCCTTATGAATATATTTAGTCAAAATTTGATAATCTGTTTTCTATTTAAGCAAAAATTTTCCACCAATGCTATGATGTTTATACGAATAGTTTTTCTACATTTGAAGAAAATATTAGCTTTTGGAAAGACTA
>DAMDNS010000399.1:0-3241 GCA_032083605.1 Ureibacillus sp. | reverse complement strand
TTATGGAAATTTTAAATAAGGTAGGCTTTTCAAACGAACATTATTATCGTTTTCCCCACGAATTTTCAGGTGGTCAGCGTCAACGGATTGGTTTAGCAAGAGCTTTAATTATGAACCCGGAAGTCATCATCTGTGATGAGCCTGTTTCGGCACTGGACGTATCAATTCAATCACAAGTTTTAAATCTATTGGAAGATTTACAGGATGAATTCGATTTAACTTTGCTCTTCATCTCCCATGATTTAAGTGTTGTCCGTCATATCTCTAATCGTATCGGTGTAATGTACCTAGGAAAATTGGTGGAAGAAACTACTACCGAGGAAATTTTCCAAAATCCTTTACACCCCTACACAAAAGCATTATTATCGGCAATTCCAATTGCAGATCCAAAGATGAAACGAGAAAAAATTAAGTTGAAGGGTGAAATTCCATCCCCTTTAAACCCTCCACAAGGGTGTGTATTCCAAACTCGCTGCCCATTTGCGATGGAGAAATGCCGTCAGGTCGAACCAGTTCTAACAGTGAAAAATGAGAACCATAAAATTTCATGTCATCTATATGACTAAGAGGAGTGTCTTATATTGAAAATCGATAAAATTGTTGTAAGAAAAATGGTCATGAATATGAAAGCTCCATTTGAAACTAGTTTCGGGAAACAACAAGAGAGAAGTTTTTTAATAATCGAAGCACACAGTAATGGTCTTGTAGGCTATGGAGAATGCGTGGTTAGTGGATTTCCTTACTACAGCGAGGAAACGGTCTCTACCTCTTTATCAATTATAGAAGAGTTTTTAATTCCTTTAGTTTTAGATCATGAATTCTCACATCCAGATGAGGTAAATAAGAAGTTTAGTCGAATTCGACGAAATAACATGGCAAAAGCCGCTGTAGAAGGTGCTATTTGGGATTTATACGCAAAAGAAAACGGCATGACGTTAGCTGAGGCGCTAGGCGGGAAAAAGAAGGAAATTACGGTAGGTATTAGTTTAGGTATTGAAGACGACATAGAAGTTCTTTTAGAAAATGTAGATCGTGTATTAAAGCAAGGGTTCCAGAAAATCAAAGTAAAAATAAAGCCAGGCAAGGATTTGCAAGTACTAAAAGCCATCCGCGAACGGTTTGGCGATATTCCATTAATGGCAGATGCTAACTCTGCTTATTCTTTAGATGACCTGCCGCTATTTAAGGAAATGGATAAATTAAACCTGCTGATGATTGAACAGCCTTTGGAACACGATGACATTGTTGATCATCGTAAACTTCAAAGTGAACTGAAAACACCAATTTGTCTTGATGAAAGTATCCATTCCTATGATGATGCCAGAAGAGCTATTGAGCTTGGAAGCTGTAAGATTATTAATATTAAGGTAGGACGCGTAGGTGGACTATCCTCAGCAAAAGCAATCCATGATTTATGCGAGGAAAACAATATTGCCGTTTGGTGTGGTGGTATGCTGGAATCCGGCGTTGGTCGAGCTCATAATATTGCGATCACTACGCTTTCAAACTTTACGATTCCAGGAGATACGGCACCATCATCCCGTTACTGGCATGAAGATATTATCGAACCTGAAATTTCAATGGACGCAAACGGACAAATTCAAGTTTCAGATAAACCAGGAATCGGTTATGACGTTATTGAAGAGAAAATTGAAAAATTCACTGTTGAAAAAATCGTTTTTGAAACACAAACAATTTAAAAGTCTATAAAAATAAGATTTGCCCATTACTAAGAAGGGCAAATCTTATTTTTTATCATTATTCAACAGGTCCATTTAAATTACCCTCTCGTTTGCTTTTTGAAACATCAAGATATTATTTTTAAGACCTTTAATATTGATTCTTCGATTTGAAAGAACGTACCATCCCAAGCTTTGCTCGCTTCGCAGCAAAGAAAGGTAAGCATTTAGTATAATGTTTCTCTTAGTATTGATTTTTCGCTTTAAACACTCGTTCCATTTCCCTTTTGGCTTCTTTCTTCTTCAAATCATCACGCTTGTCGTAGTTTTTCTTACCCTTACCTACGCCGATTAAAAGCTTTGCATAGCCGTCCTTGATGTACATTTTCAGAGGGACGATTGTGTAGCCTTCCTGCTTTGTACGACCTAGTAGTTCACTGATTTGCTTTTTATGCAGCAGCAATTTACGGACACGTAATGGATCGTGGTTGAAACGGTTTCCCTGTTCGTACGGGCTGATGTGCATGTTGGAAATCCATGCTTGGTTATTGCGGATCTGGACGAAGGAGTCCTTTAGTTGAATCTTCCCTGCTCGGATTGATTTGATTTCTGTTCCTTGCAAGACCATCCCGGCTTCAATTGTTTCTTCGATGAAATAGTCATGGCTTGCTTTTTTGTTTTGCGCTAATACTTTTCCTGCTCCCTTTGCCACGAGCGACACCTCACATTTCTAAAAGCGAAACCGCCCTGCTTAGCCCCGAGTCGACGAAAACGCCACACGCGCGTGCATCGTCGACATGACTCACATCGTGCGAGCCCCAAGCGCTGGAAGGTCCGAATCGAATGCGTCTTCTCAGCATTCGATCGAGGGGCTGGGCGGTGCAGCTAGACAACTTTTAAGAAGTTTCATATTTTCCTATCATTCAATAGAACACCCCAAGTGCAAGAATTGCTCACACTTGGGCTCATTTCACATTATCGTTTTTTTGATTTTTTCTTTTTACCTTTTTTCGCTACGCCCTCGTAAAACTTTTGTTTTTGTTTTACTTTGCGTCCGCCAGAGCCTGAAGTGCCACCGGAACCTCCAGAGCCACCAGATCTTCCACCTGGTCCTCTTGATTCTCCGCGTCGACCGCCTCTGCCTTTTTCGTCTCGTTCACCGTCTTTTACGCGGCGGCCTTCTCTGCTTCCGCCACGATCTCCACGGCCTTCGCCTTCAGCACGTCTGCCTGAACCGGCATGAATAACCTTTGGCGCGCTTTTGCGTGTTCTGCCACCATATGATTTCACCATATCAACCACTTCAAAGTCAACAGAGGACTCTTCTATTGTAACATTTGCGACGCGAACCTTCACCTCATCACCAATACGGAAGATGCGGCCTGTGTGCTCGCCGACCATAATCATTTGGCGGTCATCGAAACGGTAGTAATCATCTGTCATGTTGCTGATG
Source organism: Ureibacillus sp. (assembly GCA_032083605.1). Classification (GTDB taxonomy): domain Bacteria; phylum Bacillota; class Bacilli; order Bacillales_A; family Planococcaceae; genus Ureibacillus. The sequence goes on along the minus strand of DAMDNS010000399.1, from coordinate 109 downwards.
TGGACAAGTCCTTCGATGGTATTTGGCAGCTCCACAAACATCCCGAAGTTTGTAACCGAAGAAACCATCCCTTCGAATTCTTCACCGATTTTATCGGACATGTATTGCG
>DAMDNS010000398.1:0-3248 GCA_032083605.1 Ureibacillus sp. | reverse complement strand
TGTTTTTCCTTCAGCTACCAATTCCAACACTTGACTTTCCCGCTCAGTTAACGGATTTTCACTATCATCCTCATAAACGAAGTCAACAAGCTCCGGCGCATAAATACGTCGGCCATCCATGATTACTCGAATTGAATCAACCAATTCTTCAATCGGACTATCTTTCAATAAATAACCTCGTACTCCCGCTTTTCTTGCTCGTTCAAAATAACCGGGTCTTGCAAATGTCGTTAAAATGATGATTTTGCAATCTTTAATTTCCTGTAGACTCTCGGCTGCATCAAGCCCTGTTTTCACGGGCATTTCTATATCCATAATGCATATATCAGGCTTTAGCTCATTGACTAATCCGACTGCCTCTTCACCATTTTTGGCAATGCCGACTACTTCCATATCATCTTCCATATTAAGCAGTGATTTCATCGCACCAAGCAACATCCCTTGATCTTCCGCTATAACAATTCGAATCATGTCACTCATTTCCTTTCTGATGTGTAATGGCAAGAGGAACACTGATGACAAGCTTGGTACCATTTTTGCTTTCAATTTGAATAGAGCCATTAATAAATTCTAAACGCTCCTTCATTCCCTTTAAGCCGTTCCCCGCAATATTCAACTTTTCGTTAAACCCTTTACCATTATCAAAAACTGTTAGGATCAATTCTTCATCATCCTTTTCAATTTTGATGATGCATTTTTTCGCTTCGCTATGCTTCACAACATTGGTTATTGCTTCTTTTAAGCTCATGCTCAGCACATTTTCCACTAGCACAGGCAAGCTTAAATCTAAGTTTTCCCCTTTAATTTCATAGTCTATTTCAGCGGCTTCCAAAATTTGTTTTACTCTGGCTATTTCCTCTTGAAGCTTTACAGCACGCATATCCGAGACAAGCTCTCGCACTTCTTTTAAAGCTATGCTTGCTGTATGGCGGATATCTCTTATTTCCTGTACGGCCGCTTCCGGATTTTTCGTAACCAGGCGGCTGGCTAAATCACTTTTTAACCCAATCATTGAAAGCTTCTGCCCAAGAGTATCATGCAAATCTCGCGCAATTCTTTGACGCTCCTCATGAATGATCAATTCGGCAATGCGTTCATTCGCTGTCTCCAGCTGTCCCTGCAGCTTCTCTCTTTTATTTTTAGTATAGAGAGAAAACGGCAATAGCACGACTCCCACCACCGTAATTATAATAAAGGGTGTTTGCGATAGAAATAATTCCAGGTCGAGAAAATATCCAAATACGATGGATATTATCGTAAACCCAATATGTAAGCCATACATGATGAAGAACCCTACAGCATTTCTAAAATTGCCAATGAAGAACGCTGTAAATAACGATAGATAAACATATCCAAACATCAAGGTCATAGCAATATTCAATACCATTTCGAAGCTAATCCACATATATAGCAAGGCGCTTTTAGAATTAAAAGAGAAGTAGTGCGATAAAAAATAAAGTAAAATCAAGACCACACCAATAGATATTTCAAGTAAAGATAAAGAATGGATAATAAAATAGAATGGCATTATACAAAAAATGACCCATACATAAATGCTTATCCACGGATTTTTCGGCAAGATACTATACCAACTTTGCATGATATTCCTCACACTTCATGTTTTTTTCAATCCATTTAAGACACTCGGTCTAAATAGATGTTCTATCTTATTATAACAAAATCACGGTGTTCCACTAAAGGCAACACCGTGATTTCTATTAAAACACCCCAATGTATTTCTCCCTAACCCCTTAGGCCTGCACTGATTTACTTTTTATACGTAACGATCTTTCAATCTCTTTAAAGGAAATAAACTTTTTGTTCTTGGCATCATAAAGCTTGTAACGAATCGACTCAACACTTGTTTTTAAGGTAATCGTTGTTGCTTTTTGCAGAGGTTCCACCGATTCGTGCGCTGCTTCCAGGTTATAGTTCGGCACTCGCGGCGATAAATGATGCACATGATGGAAGCCGATATTACCTGTCACCCATTGCAGAACTTTCGGCAACTTATAGTACGAGCTTCCTTCCACTGCCGCTTTTACATAATCCCAATCCGTATCATATTCAAAATACGAGTCCTCGTAAGTGTGTTGAATATAAAACAGCCAAATTCCCAATGCCCCGGAGATAAACATCGTTAAACCATGCACCAGTAAAAATGTTTGCCATCCCGTAACAAGGATTAAAGTTAAACAGATCAGTAGTAAAGCTATATTTGTTAAATACGTATTCATACGTTCTTTCTTCTTGGCATCTTTACGATTTAAGCGATTCGCAACCAGCACTAAATATAATGGCCCTAACCCGAACATCACAATTGGATTACGATATAATCGATACCCAAAGCGACCTAGTTTAGATTTTTGCAAATACTCCTCCACCGTTAACATATCAATGTCACCGATACCACGCTTGTCAAGATTTGAACTAGAAGCATGGTGAATCATATGCTCCCTTTTCCATTTTTCATAGGGAAATGAAGTTAAGATTCCTGTAATATTCCCGATGACAGCGTTTGCTGTTTTACTTTTAAAGAACGACCCATGCGTACAATCGTGGAAGATTATAAACGTCCGTACGACAAACCCCGAAGCAAGAATACTGCAGGCTACCGTATACCATGGCGAGAATTGCAGCAAGTAATATCCAGCTCCCCAAATTGCAAGAAGCGGAACAATCGTATTAATTATTTGTAATATACTAATTTTCAACTGTGATTTTGCAAATGGTGCCACGTCTTTACGTAGCTGTTTCGTCTTTTCAGCATCAGTCATAGCCAATTTCCATACCCTCTTTCTCCGTTTGTAACTAAGTACATTGTAAATAAAGAAGTTATTGGCTAGTAGGAGCAAACATCATAATTATTTTATTACAAATGTCATATGACCAGGTGCTAATAATTGGTAATCAAAAGCACTTACCGATTAAAACCACTCCTCCTACGCTATTTCTACTCCATAAAATCACCTTATTTTTAGCCGGTTTTGTCACACTTTTTATCTCTAGCTACTTTGGTTGCTCCCGTTCCAGCTGGTTTCGTGACACCTCTTATCTCTAGCTCCTCGGTTTTGTCACCTTTCACCTGCTTTCGTGACACTTCCTACCTCCAGCTCCTCGGTTTTGTCACCTTTCACCGGTTTTCGTGACACTTCCTACCTCCTGCTCCTCGGTTTTGTCACCTTTCACCTGCTTTCGTGACACTTCCTACCTCCAGCTCCTCGGTTTTGTCACCTTTCACCGGTTTT
>DAMDNS010000397.1:0-3251 GCA_032083605.1 Ureibacillus sp. | reverse complement strand
TGCTGGTGCAGCTCCTTCTCCCGCTTCTACTACAGCAATTACTTGTCCAACAAGTACTGTATCGCCTTCTTCAGCTAGAATCTGAGTTAAAACCCCAGCTTCTTCAGAAATAATTTCAGCATTAACTTTATCTGTTTCTAATTCAACGATGAATTCGCCTTTTTCTACGCGATCTCCAACTTTTTTTACCCATTGTGCAATGGTACCTTCTGTAATTGATTCTGCTAATTCAGGGACTTTAATTTCAGCCACTTTAAATATCCTCCTTTAAATATCATGTGTACCTAAAAAGGTACACATGGTACCGCTACTACTATAATAGTGTAGCTGATTTAATCAGTAAATTAAAATAGTTTAATTATTTTGCAAGAGCCTCATCGATAACTTTTGCTTGTGCAATTTTATGTGAATCCATATCCCCTTCAGAAGTTGAAGACATTTCTGGACGTCCAACATATTTTACCTTTTTACCATCTGCTAGGTCTAGTAAATATTCTAAAGCATATTTCCAAGGACCTTGGTTTTTAGGTTCTTCTTGTACCCAAACGATTTCTTTAGCGTTAGGGAATTTTGCAATGATGTCTGCTAATTTTTGTGTTGGGAATGGGTAAAGCTGCTCTAAACGAACGATATGAAGGTGATCATATCCTTCTCCATCCTGTACACGATCAGCTAGATCAATTGTTACTTTACCAGAAGCAAGAATAATTCGTTCAACTTTTTCAGCATTCCCACCTAATCCTGGTTGTTCAATTACTTCTTGGAAACTTCCCTCAGATAGCTGTTCTAAAGAAGCAGCTGCTAATGGATGACGAAGCAATGATTTTGGTGAAGGAATAATTAATGGACGAATCGCTTCAGTTCCCAGCATTTTTGCTTGAAGTCGCAATAGGTGGAAGTAGTTGCCTGCGTTAGAGCAGTTTGCTACAATCCAGTTATTTTCAGCAGATAATTGTAAATATCTTTCAATACGTGCTGAAGAGTGTTCCGGACCTTGGCCTTCCATACCATTTGGCAATAGGAATACTAAGCCGGATTTTTGACCCCATTTAGAACGTCCAGCAGAGATGAAGTTATCAAACATCACTTGCGCCATGTTAGCAAAGTCACCAAATTGACCTTCCCAAATTGTTAATGCATTTTCGTTTTCAAGATTGTAGCCATATTCAAATCCTACCATTGCTGTCTCTGTTAATGGAGAGTTATATACAGCAAATGATGCTTTTGCATCTGAAACATTGTGTAATGGTACTAATTCCGCACCTGTGTTTTTATCATGTAATACTAAGTGACGTTGAGAGAATGTACCACGTTGTGCATCTTGACCAGTAATACGGACTGGATTGCCATCACGTAAAATTGCAGCGAATGCCAACGTCTCGGCATGGCCCCAATCGATTTTGTCTGTATCAAGAGCTTCAACACGTTTATTTAAGATTTTAGCAAGTTTGTTTTGTGGCTCAAAACCTTCTGGCCAATTTAATAAATCTTCATTAATTTGTTTTAATGTTTCTTTTGAAACAGAAGTAACTGTTTCTGGGTAGTTATTTTTAACACCTTCCGGCATTTCGATTTCGAAGTGGCCTTTTTCTGCCCCCACCGCTTTTACATGGTCATAAGAAGCTTGCATCTCTGCGTAAACTTCCTCGTCAAGTTTTTTAACCTGATCTTGAGAAAGAATGCCCTCGCTCGCTAATTTTTCGCCATATAATGCACGTACTGTTGGGTGTTTTGTAACCATTTGATATGTTAACGGATTTGTTACCGTTGGGTCATCTGTTTCGTTGTGACCAAAACGACGATATCCGATTAAGTCTACTAAAATATCTTTGCCGAAAAGTTTTCTATATTCGAATGCTAAGTCCGCAACATGTAATACTGCTTCTGGATCATCACCATTTACGTGAATCACAGGGATGCCATATCCTTTTGCTACATCAGAAGAATAAAGTGTAGAACGTGAATCATAGTGCTCTGTTGTGAATCCAATCATATTATTCGAGATAATGTGAATTGAACCACCCGTAGAGAAGCCAGTAGTGTTTGCATAATTGAATACTTCTTGAACAATACCCTCACCTGCAAATGCAGCATCTCCATGTACAAGAACAGCTAAAGCTTTGCTTGGATCATGGCTCGGATTACCAGCATTTGATGTTACCTCTTGTGCCGCACGAGTAGAACCTGTAATTACAGGGCTAACTACTTCCAAGTGAGATGGGTTGTAAGCTAATTTCACTTTCAAGCCAGATTTCTTAGTATGAGTAGCACCCATGTGATATTTCACGTCACCTGTCCAGCCTTTAGTAATTTCTAAAGAACCGTCTGCAGGGAAGAAATAATCGTTTGGAACATGTGCAAAATCAGCAAACATCATATCGTATGGTTTGTTAACAACGTGAGTCAAAACATTTAAACGACCACGGTGTGCCATACCGATTTGTAAAAATTTCATTTTTTCTTCATCAGCTTTTTTAACCATTTCGTCAAGTAAAACAACTAATGTATCTAAGCCTTCAATTGAGAAACGTTTTTGACCAACAAATGTTTTATGAATGAATTTCTCAAAATCTTCAACACGAGTCAATCTTTCTAATAACGCTTTTTTATCTTCAGCAGTAAGGTTTAGAACTGATTTACCAGATTCGATTTTGTCTTGAATCCATTGACGTTCTGCATCTTCTACGTGTCCGTACTCATAAGCAATTTTCCCAGTATATAGTGAACGTAAGTAATCGATTGCCTGTTTACCGTTGTTAACGCTTCCAGGAACATTATTAAAGAATAATGATGCTGGCATTTCCGCTAAATCAGCTTCGGTTAAACCATAAGAAGCTAATTCAATGCGTGAAGAATCTAATTTACGGTCTTTTAATGGGTAAATATCTGCAGCCAGATGTCCGTGAGAACGTATTGCATCAGCTAATTGTACTGCAGCAAATATTTTTTTTATATTGCCTGGTTGTTGAGCTGTTACACTTTGAGTTGTTACACCTTGTTCATTTCCAATCACTGGTGATCCAAACTGTTGGAATAGTGCAACTAGTTCTGGTTCAACTTGTTCAGGAGATTGTAAGAATAAATCATACTGCTCCATCACATATCCTAAGTTAGGACCAGAGAATGCTGACCAAGGGGAACCAGCAAGTAATACATTGTTCGACATGAGATAACCTCCAAATTTCGCCATAAGGCAGTTCCATTGTTGTAACTAAAATATTATTTCATATTTTACCATTCTTCTACAATAG
>DAMDNS010000396.1:0-3269 GCA_032083605.1 Ureibacillus sp. | reverse complement strand
CAAAGAAACTGCTAGGTCAAAAATATCCTCAAAAGGCTGTTCCTTTAACTTTCTAAGTGCCACAATTTTTTGTAGAAGTGGTTGTGGTACGCCCTTGATCGCCGATAAGCTAGAGCGAATTTTTCCCTGCTCTACCGTAAAGAATCTTTGACTTCTTTGGATTGATGGCCTTAAAACCTCTATCCCTTTATTTCTTGATTCTAATATGAGCTGGAAGAGCTTATCTTGGTTGCCGGTTGCGTTTGTCATTAAAGCAGCATAAAAATTAGCAGGGAAATTCGCCTTTAGATAGGCCATTTGATAAGAAATGACACTATAAGCCACAGCATGGCTTTTAGGGAATCCATAATCAGCAAAGCGAACAATCAGCTCATAAACCTCTTTTGCGGTTTGCTTAGGATAGCCCTTCGTGACTGCCCCCTTCACAAATGCATTTTGCTGCTCCTCCAATACCTCTCTTTTCTTTTTACTTACTGCTCTCCTAAGCAAATCTGCCTGGCCAATTGTAAACCCGGCGAAGATATGGGCAATTTGCATTATCTGCTCTTGATAAACAATTACTCCATATGTCTCCCTCAAGATTGGTTCAAGCACGGGATGAGGCATCAGTACCTGCTCTTTCTTTGCTTTCCTTCTTGCATAGACAGGAATAAATTCCATTGGTCCTGGACGGTAAAGGGCATTGACTGCCACGATATCTAAAAATTCTGTCGGGGCAATCTCTCTTAATGCATTTTTCATTCCTTCTGATTCAAGCTGGAAAATTCCCGTTGTATCACCTTGTCTTAGTAGCCGAAAGGTCTTTTCATCATTTAGCGGAATCTTATTGAAATCTAGCCATTTTTTATGTGTATAGTAAATCGACTGGCGAATATTTTCTAGTATAGTTAAATTTCGGAGACCTAAAAAATCCATTTTTAATAGGCCGATTTGTTCAACCTCTTGCATAGGCCATTGCGTTAGATAAATACCATCATGTCCTTGTTCAATAGGTACTACCTCAACCAAAGGCATAGGGCTAAGAACCACCCCAGCTGCATGGGTAGATGCATTTCTCGGTAAACCCTCCAGCTTTTTCGCTGCTTCAAACCAAGTCTTTCGAATTTGTTCAGCCTCCACCCATTTTCGGAAGGGTTCAGAGGATGCATAGGCTTCCTGCAACGTAATGCCGAGTTTATTGGGGATCAGCTTGGAAATCATGGCAAGTGTATCACTTTCAAAATTAAACATACGGGCAACATCTCTTGCTACTGCCTTGGCTGATAAAGTCCCAAAGGTAATAATTTGGGCTACGTGCTGTTTTCCATACTTATTCGCTACATATTGGATGACTTCCTGACGTTTTGTATCAAGGAAATCAATATCAATATCGGGCAGTGTAATTCGTTCCGGATTTAAAAAACGTTCAAATAGCAAACCATATTTTAAAGGGTCAACCTGGGTAATATTCAAACAATAAGCAACAAGGGAGCTTGCTGAAGACCCCCGACCAGGTCCCGTTAGGATATTTGCAGTTTTGGCGAAATTCATGAAATCCGCCACGATTAAAAAATAATCCGCATAACCCATGGAAATAATGACTTGGAGTTCATACTCAAGGCGTTTGACATACTCTTGATCAGGAGTATTTGTTTGCAACCGATCTTTAAGACCAGAAAAAGCCGTTTCTTTCAGAACGGTTTCCGAGCTTTGTCCTGATTGTATGGGATACTTCGGCATGAAATGCGTATCATGCTTCAAATCAACCTGACAGCTCATCATAAACCGATGACTATTTTCTAATAATTGCGGCTGATCTTGGTACCAATTTTGCAGCTCCGACGCCGTAGGGATATATTGGTTCTCGTGTTCACTATGTATGCCCTCGCTTAACTTCACACCAGTTTCTATAGCTTTTGCTACCTTGTAAGCAAAATAATCCTCACGATTTAAAAATAAGCATTCAGAAATTGCGATACACCGAGCTTGCAAATTTTGACTTAAGTATTGCACTTTTGGTTCAATAGGCGATATAATGCCACCCTTTCGTGCAATCCCAAAGTTAAAATCGGCTTGAAATGTTTTGGCAACATGCTGTATATATCCAAGATTACTATCATTGAACCATTGCTCTGATTCACTGGATAAAACTACAGCACACCCTTTTGAATACGCTACTAACCAGCGCCATGGAATTCTCTCGTCATCACGAATTGAAATACTACTGCTGATTTTTAATAAATTTTGATAGCCCTCATTGTCCTTAGCGTAGATTAATAAAGGCAATGACACTTCCTCGGTAAATTCAACCTGAATTGCTAAACCAACAACTGGATGAATACCAACTTTTTTCATGGCATGCCAAAAAGGCAAAAGTCCGTACAATTTCGAATTGACCATTGCACAACTTTTTGCCTTTTGGGATTGTAAAAAAGGGATGAGCTCTTCAATACGAATCGTACTTTTTAATAAATCGGCACTTGTTCGTATTTGTGGATATACGACTGTCACACTACATCCCTCCATTATTATTTATATTGACGACAAATCTCTTTCAAATCTTCAATGACATGCTCTACTTCTTCCCAAGAGTAGGCTGTTGCGCCTGAGGCAAGCGGATGACCTCCACCATTATATTTCTTGGCAAGCTCGTTAATAATGGGTCCTTTTGAGCGTAAGCGTACACGAATTTGCTCTTGTTCTTCCACAAAAAATACCCATGCACAAACGTCTTTGATATCACTTAAAGATCCTACTAATAAAGATGTATCATTAGGCGTCACTTTAAATCGTTCCAAAACGTCCTTTGTCAGTTTTATATAACAAGCTCCATTTTCATCGATTTTAAAATTCTCATAAATATAGCCTTGTAAGTGCAATAGATTCGGCTCTTTTTCATACATCCCATTGAATACTTCCGTACGGTCAAAATCGTATTTAATTAATTGCCCAGCAATCTCAAATGTTCGAAGTGATGCGCTTGGATATAAGAAACGCCCTGTATCCCCAACAATTCCAGCGAATAGAAGGCGTGCACTTGCATCGGATAATTGCCAATTTTTATATTCCTTACCTTCTATAAATAACTCATAAATCATTTCACTGCATGAGCTCGCACTTGTATCCACCCATAGCAAGTCACCGTATTGGTCATCATTTGGATGATGATCGATTTTGATTAAGTACGCACCCGTATTATATCTGCCATCATCAATACGTCCAGTATTTGCAGTATCGGTAACGATAACTAGACTGTTGGCAAATACATCATCACTAATAACTTCAGGTGT
>DAMDNS010000395.1:0-3294 GCA_032083605.1 Ureibacillus sp. | reverse complement strand
AACTCGCCATGCTGCCAATGATAATCTGCTGTGGCTAATTCTGTTGTATCAAAATTCTTTAAACCAATAGATACCTTCCCCTCCGCAGTAAACCCTGCATAGTAGAATTGTTCAGTACCTAGCGATCGAAAGAGTAGTCCATGGGCGTTTCCTTTTTCCGGACGAATTTGTGCTTCAATTGTAGCATCTTCCATATAATAATGTCCTGTGAAGCTTGCACAATCTTCGCCACTCTCCATTTGCATTTGATCGTCCTGTAATGTCCAATTCCCACGGTGATGAGCAAATGGGGTTACACAGTTAAATTCAACTGCTTGTTTTTTAAAATCGATTTCATAGGATGGCTTACCATAGATTCGAAACTCATCTAAAAAGATTTTACCAAATGCACGTTTTGTTCTTGAGGAGTCCGAATGAATCATCAGACCGACTTCCTCTATTACATCGCCTTTTGTATCTGGAATTGTAAATTCAATCGTTTGCCACAAATTATTAACGATGAGTGGTTCCTTTGTTTGAATGATTCTTCTATCAGAGGTTGTTCTCACATAAGGTGTTAAAACAATTGCTTTCCCATGCAATCGTTCCACCCGCACTTTCATAGAAACCGTTTGCCCGCTATATGCTGTAGGAGCAAAAGTTGGGGAATATTTTTCATCCATAAACAGATTGCGGCGGTAAAAGGTTCTATAGAAGACCGTAGATAGATCTCCCTCATACATCCTAAATACAATGATTTCCAAGGATCCGCTCGTGGTATATCCTTTATGGTCTGAATTACGCAAAAATGTTTTAAATGGATAGCTAGTTCGAAATCCATGAGTAGATCCCGGTAAATTAAAATCAAAGTAGATTTCCTTTTCTTTATAGCTGTTTACTAATTCAGCAGGTGGTTCTTCATTTGCCTCGCGGTAGCCTAAAAGGGCAACCTGCTTTGCAAAGGTAGGCAAATCAACAATATTTAAATATCCTGAAACACTCGATGCAACAATGGAATCATTAATTGGCTTTCGATAATTAGGAGCAATTCCATCTATTCCATTTAATGCTCCTACTATTGAACCCACAGTACCTGCATTACAATCTGTGTCCCAACCACACATAGTAGCGATTTCAATTGTTCGACTTACATTTCCTTCACCGTATAAAAGAGCAAGAATACAAACTCCTGCATTCGGAATAATATGGCAGATCCCACCGTACTTATCGTACCCCCACTCGTCTTCCAGATACTGGCGACATGCACGGAAATCCTTGGGATTCTTTTTATGAAAGTCAATTACTGCATAAATTACCTTTGCATAGGTACTGTCCTCCGGAATTTGTTTTAATGCTTCCTGTATAATTTCATGCACATTACTTTTTGCAAATGCCAATGCTATACAGGCTGCTATAAACCTCGCGCCGTATATCCCGTTTCGGTCATGAGAGACGCTTGCTGCAATTTCTGCATATTCTGCAGCCTTTTCCGGATTATTTGGAAAGATTAAGCCAAAGGAATCAATAAAAATCTGTCCGCCTATTTGTTCGGCAATAATCTCTCCATTTTGTTCTATCGAGCCCGATCGCGGTGCTTTAATCCCCTTTTTTAAATTCAAATACGCTGTATGCTCGGTGCTGACTTGGTCGCCCCCCCACCAAATCATTCCGATTCCTTCACGCATATAGTTTAGCCAGGTTTTCCCGATGTCCTCTGGCTCTAGATTTCGGTTCTTTGCATGATCCAACAATGCTCTTATAAAGAATATCGGACCGTTTGCATCATCATCCGCCGAAAAAACATTATATTCTTTCACATAATCTTTAATTTCTCCAAAGACATCCTGAATCATTTCAGCCGTCCATTCTGGTGGTTCAACTGGTGCACCTAATCGGATACCAGCATTCATGGCCAAAATACTCGCATATACTTTTTCTAAATAATTGTTTGGGATCATCATATGGCCCCCCCATTAATGCCCAATAATTCCTTCCTGTTTTCGAATGATTTGTATATCCTTCTCAATAATCTGCTTTGCAACTTCGGCAAAGGAAGCAGCTTCCTCATCAAAATCAATTTTATTTGCCTTCGAAAGTAGGTCTACGTTTTCACGGTCAATATATTTCGTTCCATACATCGCCCCCAAAATGACTCCCGCCATTACACCTATTGAATCGGTATCTCTGCCAGAATTGATGCCATCCAGTATCGATTTATAGTATTCTCCATCGTTGAAAACGATAAAGGCTAAAGCAAGCGGCAATTCTTCAATCGAGAATAATCGGCTCGGCGTATAATGATTAGCAGGAATTCCGACCTTCTCAATTTTGCGATGTACATCATCACCCATTGGCGAAAATGGTGCGATGCTGTCATGTAAAATAGTTACCAATTCATGGTAGGAGCATTTCCGATTTTTTAACTCTTTCGCTACTTTTGTAAGCTCTATTATTGCTTGCTTTGTGCCATCCTTGGCTAAAGAAATAGCGGTTTCTACAACATCGTCGACTGTAACATTCGGTGTAAATGCACACGCGACACAAGCTGCCAAAACTCCTGCTGCTTCTAGACCGTAGCTAATTTGATGTCCCGAAGCAAACGCTATTGCTTCAGTATATGCAGCAAGTGGATTTCCTGCGTTTACTATTCCAATTGGTGCAATATACATCGCTGCACCACAATTCACCATATTCCCCATTCCGCCTTCGCGGGGCTCGCAATTGGCGAGTACATGACGAAGGAAAATATGTTTTTCCGGGTAAAATAATCGATCCAATATCAAGGCTTCACGACCAAATTCCGGAACAAAGGTTTTGCGAAAAGCAATTTCCTTTGTAAATTCGTTGGCTAAATCATAAGCATCAAGATGCCGTTTCTCCTTTTTATATACACGACAAAGGGCAAGAGTCATTAAGGTGTCATCCGTAATGATGCCATTGCCACGTCGTTTTCCGAGTGTGCTATCCTCACCTAGCTCTTCCTTATACCATCGAGTCTTCAACGTCGTTACATAGCCATATTTCTTTGCGATTTCATCCCTTGACAATTTTTCAACAGGAGCACCGAGCGCATCGCCCAGTGCTGTTGAAATTAAAACACCTCTTACCCGATCTTCAAATGAACTCATTTATCCCATTCCTTACTTAACCGTTTCATTCGCTAATTTTGTAATCTCTTCCCCACCGGCTGCCTTCCATTCTTCAACAAACGTATCAAACTCATCTATTGATACTTTTCCAGTAATAATATCAGCAGCATATTCTTTATACAGATTTTCCATGGCATCCCATTGGCTAATATATTCTTCTGGTATA
>DAMDNS010000394.1:0-3296 GCA_032083605.1 Ureibacillus sp. | reverse complement strand
GAAAGTTAATTACTAATCCTTTAGAGATTAAATTTAATTCAATTTATAAAGAAATGAAGTTACTCTGAAACTATTCACCTTACTATAAATTTAATATGCAATGGATCTTAGTTAAAACTTTTTCGTTTCCGTATGAGGCACAAATCGCAAAAACTCAATTAGAGGCTTTTGGAATCCCTGCTCGTATTGAAAATGAACATACAATTAATATGGACTGGTTTTATTCAAATGCATTGGGGGGAGTTCGTTTATTAGTATTAGAAAAAGATGTTGATGATGCGAAAGCTTTCCTTGAAAAAGATTTTAGTGAAGACTTAGAGCAAGAATTTGGAAAAAATAAAGAGCAATGTCCTAACTGTGGAAGTTATGATATTGAAGCCTACACACAAGGGAAAAAATCAGCCTTTGTGGCTTTCATGTTCTTTGGTTTACCTTTATTTTCTTTTAAAAATGGTAATAGATGCAAACAATGCCAATATTTTTGGAGTTAATGATTGATCATTACTTCAATTTATTAGGGTTTATTATCAAGAAAAAGCCAAAATTTGAAATTGTGTTGAAAATTGATCTATAACAAAGAATATTATAAAACTATAAAAAATTATAAAGGGAAGAATGTTATGGAATATAAAGGAAGTTGTCACTGCGGACAGGTGAAGTTTGTCGTAGAAGGTGAGCTAATAGAAGTTTTATCTTGTAATTGTTCCATTTGCCAAAAGAAAGGGTCTTTACTTTGGTTCCTACCCACTATCAAGTTACAGTTACTTTAGATTCTCCTGATATTTTAACGAATTACACTTTTAACAAGCATGTGATTAATCATCATTTCTGTAAAAATTGCGGTATTCATCCTTATGCTCAAGGTACAGATGCAGAGGGTAATTCTATCTTTGCGATTAATGTTCGATGTATAGACGACATTGACTTAGATAAAATAAAAATAAATTATTTTGATGGACGCTCAGTCCAATAATTATAAGGATTTATTCAATGACAACTAAAAAACAATTAACTTCAACAGAATTAGATTCACTGCTTGAACTATTAAAGAAGAGATTTGAAAAGAACACACATCGCCATAAAGAAATTGATTGGACAAATGTACGAGCTAAATTATTAGAATCGCCTGAAAAATTGTGGTCATTGCAAGAAATGGAAAATACTGGAGGAGAACCTGACGTTGTCTCTTACGATCAACAGAAGGATGAGTATTTATTTGTAGATTGTTCTCCTGAGAGTCCAAAAGGTCGTAGGAGTCTTTGTTATGATCGAGAGGCTTTGGAATCTAGAAAAGATTATCCTCCCAAAAATAGTGCAATCGATGCAGCTAAAGAAATGGGAGCTGAGCTTCTCACAGAAGAGCAATACCATGATTTACAAATGTTAGAGGAGTTTGATCTTAAAACATCAAGTTGGCTTAAAACTCCTGATGAGATTCGACGGTTAGATGGAGCTATTTTTGCTGATCGACGTTATGGTCGGGTCTTCATTTATCATAATGGAGCACAGTCTTATTATGCTGTGCGTGGTTTTCGCTGCTGCTTGAGAGTATAAGCGTTGTACATAAATATAAATAATTCTGTTTGATGTTTTATGCCAAGAAAATGGAGATTCTTGCAACTTTTGATTGACTGTAAACATGACAAGATATGTTCAGGAATTAAATAAAAACATCAGGACATTTCTAAACATGCAACTCAACCCAATCTACTATAATGAACAACACATTGCTTTTGCTGATAATGTTCGCCGATTTGTACAAAAAGAAATGGCACCTTTTGTTAATGAGTGGGATGAGACTGAGACATTTCCTAGAGAGCTTTATAGAAAGGCTGCTGAAATTGGCCTATTAGGTTTAGGTTTTTCTGAAGAATATGGTGGTATTCCTGATGCAGATCCGTTCTATTCATTACTGGCTGGTATTGAAATGGCAAAGGCAGGTTCTGGAGGAGTACATACCTCACTCATGGTACACACAATTGGCGCCCCTCCCATTCAGCATTTTGGAAGTGAGGAGTTAAAAGCTAAAGTCCTCCCAGGTATTATTTCTGGTGAAAAAATTTCTGCTTTAGCTATTACAGAACCTGGTGGTGGCTCGGATGTCGCTGCATTACAGACTAAAGCTATTCGTGATGGTGATTACTACATTATCTCGGGTGAGAAGACGTTTATCACATCGGGGATTCGTGCAGATTACTATACAGTTGCAGTGCGTACAGACCCAACTAAAACAGGTGCAGAAGGTATTTCAATGTTGCTCGTTGATGCGCACAGTGAAGGAATTACTAAAACACCTTTAAAGAAAATGGGATGGTGGGCTTCTGATACAGCTCATTTGCATTTTGATCAAGTACGAGTACCTGCATCAAATCTGCTCGGCAAAGAAAATGCCGGTTTTAAAGTTATTATGAATAACTTTAATATGGAGCGGTTTTTCTTGGGAGTAGTCGCTTATGGCTATGCATTAGTCTGTTATGAAGAAGCTTTAGATTGGGCGCAACAACGAAAAACTTTTGGTAAGAGATTAATTGATCATCAAGTGGTTCGTCATAAATTGGTAGATATGGCAACACAATTGACCTCAACACGGGCATTGCTTGAAGAAACTGCATGGAAAATGACTCAGCCGAAGTTACAAGGACCTGAGTTAGTAGCTCAAATTTCGATGCTGAAAAATGTTGCGACTCGTACTATGCAATTTTGTGCTGATGCAGCTGTGCAAACATTAGGTGGCATGGGCTTTATGCGAGGTACCAAGTCGGAACGTATTTACCGTGAGGTGAAGGTCAATATGATTGGTGGCGGTGCTGAAGAAATTATGAAAGATTTGATTAGTAAGCAGTTAGGTTATTAATTTTAGAGTAGGTTTTGCTTGTATAAACCATCTCATTCAGAGTTTACTGAGATGGTTCTATCCATTTCTCATTTAAAATTGCCCAACGTTCATGATCTTTCCATGTTTTTCCTCCAATTCGAAGATATTGCCGAGAAAAACCTTCTTTAATGAAACCAGCTTGGGCCACTAATTGAATCGAAGCAATATTGTCAGGTTGTATATTCGCCTCTAACCTATGTAAATTTAAATTTTTGAATGCTTCATTGAGTAATAATTTGAGGCCTTGCGTCATATAGCCATGACCTTGATAGGGATGAAATGCTTCATAACCCAAATAGGCTGAATGAAAGTAACCGCGTATAATATTTGAAATATTAAATGTTCCAGCAATCGCATGGCTATCGGTTAAGCAGACAAAATAGCGATGCTCTTGTTCTAAATATGTTTGAAAGTCAGCTGG
>DAMDNS010000393.1:0-3302 GCA_032083605.1 Ureibacillus sp. | reverse complement strand
AGTACCTGCAGTAGAAATCATTGACAGTCGAATCGAAAATTGGAATATTAAGTTCGAGGATACAGTAGCAGACAATGGCTCATCGGCAGGGGCGATTTTAGGAGGCAAACAAACTCCGTTGTCCGAAATTGCGGATATTACTAATATCGAGATGACTATTCACAAAAACGGAACACTAATCGATCAGGCAACGAGTGCAGCTGTATTAGGAAATCCTTTAGATGCCGTTGTTTGGCTGGCGAATGAAGTAAGTAATTACGGCATCTCAATCGAACCAAATATGTTTGTATTATCGGGCGCTTTATCAAAAGCCGCAGAGTTTAAAGCTGGTGATAATTTTGAAGCGGATTTTGGCTTCCTTGGAAAAGTAAGCGCTACAATTTTGAAGGAAGTGGTTAATAAATGAGAAAGCTAAAGGTCGGCATTATTGGTTCTGGAAATATTGGGACAGATTTGATGTATAAAATCGAACGAAGCCCTGTACTAGAAATGAGTGTCATGGTTGGCATAGACCCTGAATCAGATGGTTTAAGGCGTGCAAAGGAACGCGGCTATGAAATCATTTCCAATGGGATTGAGGGGTTATCAGAACGACTTGATTTAGTAGATATTGTTTATGATGCGACAAGTGCCTATGCCCATCAGAAAAATAGCGATGTACTTACAGCTGCTGGAAAAAAAGTGATTGATTTAACTCCAGCGGCAATCGGTCCATATACAGTCCCTCCTGTAAATTTGAACGATCATATTGAAAAATCAAATGTCAACATGGTTACTTGTGGCGGGCAGGCAACAATTCCGATTATTCATGCCATCAACCGGGTTGTTCAGGTGGACTATGCTGAAATTGTTGCGACAATCGCTAGTAAAAGTGCTGGTCCAGGTACACGTGCAAATATTGATGAATTCACAAGTACTACTTCCAATGCAATTGAGGTTGTGGGGGGTGCAAGGAAAGGAAAAGCCATTATTATTTTAAACCCTGCCGAGCCGCCAATTATTATGCGCGATGCTATCCATGCTTTAGTGGAGGAGGAGGGCCATGAAGCTGCAATCTCAGAATCAATTAAGGAGATGGTAGCGAATGTGCAAAGCTATGTACCGGGTTACAGATTAAAGGCAGAACCAATTTTTGAAGGTAAGAAAGTATCTGTATTTCTTGAAGTAAATGGAGCGGCAGATTACTTGCCTGCGTACGCTGGCAATCTAGACATAATGACAGCAGCAGCAGTACAAGTAGGAAATGAAATGGCTCGTCATTTGCTTGAGGAAAAGGAGGCAGCAAAATGAGTAAATCATTCGAAATATTAGACGTATCATTACGAGATGGAAGCCATTCAGTTCGTCATGCGTTTACAGTAGAACAAGTACGTGCTGTAGCAAAGGGCTTGAACGATTCGGGTGTACACTATTTTGAAGTATCACATGGGGATGGTTTGGGCGGATCTTCCTTGCAATATGGATTATCCAAAGTTGATGAGCTCAAGCTAATTGAAGCTGCAGTAGAGGAGTCGACTTCCTCGGAGGTGTCTGTTTTACTTATTCCCGGTATAGGTACGAAGGCCGATCTACAGGCAGCTGCATCGCTTGGGGCAAAAATGGTGCGGGTGGCAACTCACGTCACCGAGGCAGATGTAGCCGCACAGCATATCGAGCTTGGCCGTAGTTTAGGGTTGAAAACTGTAGGTTTCTTAATGATGGCTCATATGGCACCGGTAGAAAAAATCGTTGAACAAGCGAAATTATTTGAAAGCTATGGGGCAGAAATCGTTTATGTTACCGATTCAGCAGGGGCTTTATTGCCAAAGGATGTAACTGCGCGGATTAGTGCATTAAAGGATGCATTGCAATGCGAGATTGGCTTCCATGCACATAATAATTTATCGATGGCTATGGCAAATACAATTGCGGCAGTTGAGTCAGGGGCTACTTATATTGATGGTAGCTTGCGAGCTCTTGGCGCAGGGGCAGGGAATACACAAACAGAAGTGATGGTCGCAGTATTAGAAAAGCTGGGCTATCAAACAGGTATCGATTTATACAAATTAATCGATGTCGCAAATGAGGCCATCGCTCCTCTCATGCAGCAACCTCAAGAAATTACTGGCTCTAGCTTAGTATTGGGCTATGCAGGTGTTTATTCCAGCTTCCTACTGCATGCCAAAAAAGCATCTCAGCAATTTGGTGTTGATGAGCGCGATATTTTAATGGAGCTTGGCAGAAGAAAAACGGTTGGCGGGCAAGAGGATTTAATCTATGAAGTCGCTCAACAATTAGTTAGAGCTTAAGGTTAACAAAGGAGGAATCGCCATGGAAGTACTGTATGTGAATGATGCTAATTTAGGCGAGTTACAAAAAGGTGCGCAGGATTCGGCAATGGCTCTGGGTTACTTTGATGGTGTGCATTTGGGACATCAAAAGGTGGTGGAGACTGCAAAGCGACTCGCCTCGAAGAAGCGGCTATCATTGGCGGTCCTTTCCTTTTTCCCGCATCCGAAAAATGTACTTATTCCTGGATTTGAAATTGCTTACCTAGAGCCTTTGGAACAAAAGGTTGAGAAGCTTGAGAAACTGGGCGTTGATATCTTTTATGTCGTTGAGTTTACAAGGGATTTAGCAAAACTGGATCCTGCCGAGTTTCTTGCGCAATATGTGATGGGGCTAGGTGCCAAAGAAATCATTTGCGGCTTCGACTATACATACGGAGCTAAAGCAAGTGGAAATGTTCATACTATCCATTCTCAGGTGCCATCACAAATCGGTGTCACAGTGGTTGAAGAGCTTAAATGGAAAGGGCAAAAAATTAGTTCAACACTGATTCGACAGTGTTTGGAGGAATCCCGTCTTCAAGAAATCCCAAGTTTACTAGGTGATTATTATAAAACAAAATATTGCTGCGAAAATGGTCTTCTTCCAAACTATTCACTCCCAGATACGGGTGAATACAAAATTTTAATAGAAAAAGATGGAGCAATTTCCGAAGGGATTGCTGTCGTCAATCCACAAAAGAAAATTCATTTTAATAGCGATTTTTCTCCAGCAGATAAGGTCCTAACAATTAAGTGGCTGGAAAAAATAAGTAGTTAGAGCTGGAACGGATTGGGAAGCGGCAATAATGCCACTTATCAAATTGAAAACGATCGAGCAAGAATTAAGTAAGTAGTGAATTATACCCATATCAATTTCGTTTTCAGACTGAAATAAATAAGGTTGAAAACGTTACTGCAGGCAATGAATTTTCAAATTATTATGAGTTTCTTCTATTATATAGTATCGTTTGGTTTGTCTGCTTGAAAAATCGT
>DAMDNS010000392.1:0-3307 GCA_032083605.1 Ureibacillus sp. | reverse complement strand
CTATAGCATCGAAAGGCGGTTCAGCTGGCGCAACTAACCAAGCGGCTGCCGAAACAGCAAAACCAACCGTCAAAGCGATTAAGCAAAAATACCAGCCCGCACTGGAAGCCTTGCAATCACAGGCATCGTCGCGCGTAAATAGCCTGATCGGCAGTGCAAAGTCCGAATATATACAAAAAAAGGAAAATGGAGAAAGCATCAGCATGGGCTATTTCTATAACAAATACATGGGGGCGGCTGGAAGTCTCGAAGCGAGTACGGATGCGGCGTTCAATAGTATTATAAAAATCGTCGAGAAAGATCTGGCTGCAAATGGCTTTGACAAAGCACATGCCAAAAGTTTCCGAGCGCAATACGATGCTTCCAAAGAAGCGCTTCGCAGCAGTCTGATGGCACAGGTGAAAAGCGCACTCTAACAAGTGGATAGAAACGGTAAAAGGGGTTGGAACCACTGCCAAGTTCGTCTACTGAACCCATCAGTGGTTTTTCCCCTTCCTCTTTTCCTTAAATCTCTGAGCAAACTCGAACATCGCGTTATCAATCTTCACAACTAATGATTTTCCCTTTGTCGCTCCAAAAACAAAAAGCAATATGATAATCACGATGAAAATCAGCGTGTCTGTGCTCTCGTACAGAGCCGAAAAGGACCTTTCAACGATGCAGGTCAGGATCGGGATGGTCAGGTGGGGGACATAGCCGAAAAAAATGCTGAGTCCCAAAAAAGTGAAAAACCCGAGATTATTTCGTTTCCAATGTCGAAAATAGAACATCGGAATCAACAAAATCCATGCCAGGCTTTCAGAAAAAACAAGAATGGCAATTTTATGCTCCAAAATCGTGTCGATCATAGGTTGAACCTCATTTACTTCAATAACCTCCAGGGTATGATTAAAGATTGATTTATATTAGTATAACTAAAAAATGAACTATTACTGTCTATAGAATGAGTAAATCATCCCTCTCTCACTCCTACAAAAGCTTCGACAAAATCTAACAAACATTTAGAATATTTATTAAAATTCTGTCGGATATGGTATAATTAGCTCAAAATAACTATTACTGATATTCTTCCAATTTTTGAAGGGAGTCCCACCTACATGAAATTACATAATGAGCGTTTGCCTCTCTATATATCACAATCCCATAAACGCTGTGAGTCCTTTGGATTGAACCGGGATACCCTTCCACAGCATCAACGCTTGGAAGAGCAGCAGCTAAACGAACTAATAGGTGAATATAAGAAATTATTTGATGTCTATGACTTTTTTGCAAATCAATTATTCCAGATGGTGGATGGACTTCCCTTTCTTCTTCTGGTCACAGATGAGAACTGTATCGTATTGGATATTAAAGGCGACCCAGAAATTAAGCGGGGAATGGGGGAGCTGGGCGTAAAACCAGGCACTAAATTTACCGAAGAGATTGTGGGAACAAATTCCCCGGACCTGGCATTAATGTTCAATCGCCCAATTCAGGTAGTGGGGAATCATCACTATCAGCCATTTCTACATACGAGTGCATGCTATTCTGTTCCTTTTAGTTATAATGCCCATGGAACAAAAAAAGGGACGATCTCGATTGCCACTTTATTGGATTTTAAAAGTCCGCTGCTCTTATCGATGCTGAAGTCTGTCGTTAATTCCATTGAAAGAGAAATCCAGCTGAGAGAGTCGAATACACGCTTGAATATTCTAAATCAGGCCGTCATCGAGTCCTCTAAAAACGGCATCATTCAAATCGATAATTCCGGTCAAATTACAGAAATCAACGACATTGCAAAAGAAATGACGGGCTGGGAAAAAGAGCGTTTTGTTGAGGAAACAAGCAACTTAGGATCCTATATGAAAGAGATTCTGCATGGCAATGATTTTACCGATGTGGAAGTATGGGTGACCAATGAACAGACGGGCAAAAAGACTGTCACGTTATTTGATGGCATCCTGATTTATAACGAAGAGGGGAAACAAACCGGCGCTTTCGGGCATTTGAAGGATGTAACGGAACGATATAATCTAATGGAACGTTTTAACTATCTAGCTTTCCATGATGATTTGACGGGTCTCCTGAATAGAAGAAGCTTCCAGCAAACGCTGGATGACAAGCTGGAGCAGCTAAAAGAAAACAACGGCACCCTTGCCATCTTCTTGCTAGATCTGGATCGTTTCAAATTCATCAATGACACATTAGGGCATGAAAAAGGGGACTGGCTACTGATTGAAGTGGCGAAGCGTCTCAGTCATTTCATCCCCGAGCATGCACAGCTGTTCCGTATGGGGGGCGATGAATTTGCGATTATATTGAATGATTTTGAGGATATGCATGAGGTTAACGATGTTGCCGAAGGGATTATTCAATTGTTCCAGGATGGCTTTACGATAGATCATTATGAATTTCATATGAGTACAAGCATCGGGGTGTCCATCTACCAAAATGGGGAAAAGGAAACCATTCCTTTATTCCGTAGAGCTGACACGGCCATGTACAAAGCGAAGGATTCAGGCAAAAACAATTTTGTACTGTATGATTCCAATATGGAGCATCGTTATTTTGAGAAGCTGACCTTTGAACAAGCACTTCGACATGCGATGGAACACAATCATTTGGAATTATATTATCAACCGCAAGTCAGTCTTTGCACCGAGAAGATTATTGGGTTGGAAGCGTTGATTCGCTGGAACCATCCGGAGTTTGGCTTGATCATGCCAGGTGACATCATTCCGTTAGCAGAAGAATTAGGTATTGCTCCGCTGTTGGGGGATTATGTATTACAAAAAGCCTGTCAGCAGCTTATGGATTGGAAGAAGCGCGGGCTACCTCCCATCAAGGTTGCTATCAATTTATCGCCTCAGGATTTCCTGAGTCATGCCATTGTTGGGAAGGTAAAACAAGCTTTAACCAAATACAATATTGAACCGAACCGACTGGAATTGGAAATCACTGAGTCCATGGCCATGGATGTGTCGAATTCCATCTCCATCATGAAGGAATTAAATGATTTAGGCGTCCAAATCGCGATTGATGATTTCGGTACAGGCTATAGCTCGCTCAATTATTTAAAAAACTTCCCGATTCACCGGTTGAAAATCGACCGCTCTTTCGTCAATGATATTTTAATCAATCAAAACGATGCAAAAATCATCAGCTCCATTATTCATTTAGCCCAAATCCTGAATCTGGAGGTCATTGCTGAAGGCGTCGAAACAAAAGAGCAGGCAGAATTCCTGAGCAACCTGAAATGTGACGAAGCACAGGGGTATTATTACGGGAAACCTTTGCCACTACAGGAGATTGAGGAAATAATGTTTAA